>CAZRIC010000007.1:0-5520 GCA_964600095.1 uncultured Muribaculaceae bacterium | reverse complement strand
TTTGTTCTTGTAGATGGTTATTTAAATACAAACAATAATATTACTATCGTAATTGATGAACCAGAATTATCATTGCATCCTGACGTACAAGAAAGGATTTTCTCTAGACTTATAGAAATGTCAAAGACAAAACAAATTATTATTACAACCCATTCCCCTTATTTTGTAGACTATAAAATTCTAGAAAATGGTGGAAAAATTATTCGAACTGTCAATATTAATAATTCAACTGAAATTTATGAATTAGATCAGAAATGTTATAAAGAAATAAAGGGGCTACTTGATAATGATAATAATCCTCATATTTTTGGAACAAATGCAAAAGAAATTTTATTTTTTAATGATAACATTATATTAGTTGAAGGGCAAGATGATGTTATTTGCTATCAAAAAATATTTCATAACTATAGTTTCCATAATTATCCAAAGTTCTATGGATGGGGTGCTGGAAGTTTTTCTAACTTTGATAAAATACTTAAGTTAATTAAAAAGCTTGGATATAGAAAAGTATTTTGCATTGCTGATGGGGATGAAAATGCTCGCAATAAAGTTACAGAACTAAAAGAAGAATATAAGGAATATGAATTTTTTAATATAGAAGCAGTTGATGTTAGAAATAAGCCGGAGCAAAAAGAACTAGAATTATTAGAAATTCTAAAAACTAAGGATGATGAGGACTTAAAACCTATAAAGGAATACTTTGAAAGAAAAACTAGAGTTGGATTAGTTGATAGTATTAAATATTGTAATGTAAAGCCAGAATATGATGATAATGTAAAAAAATTAATTGCTGAAATCAAAGAATATTTTTCTTTACCAGAAATACCCATAGTTAAAGAAATCACTTGTGATAACCTAAATGATGGTTGAATAGCTGATAATCATTTTATAAAATATGATGACTTAAAAAATATTATAATTGAATATTTTCAACTAGATAGTACTTCTACTATGCTAGAAGGTGGATCTGGTGGCGATATTATAAATTTTAATGATGTTTCATCACTTCTTTATCAAAGTACAGGTATGTTTAGCTCTAACATGACAATTTTTATTGACCAATTAATTACTTATAACAAACAACAAAACAATATTTTAAATATTAATGTTGTTTTAACAATAAACGGAAGAAATAATAAAAAACTAGAGAAAATTATATTAAAAAGATTGAAAGAAATTAATAAATAAAAAAAATCTAACTAATTAATATTATGAATGAAAAGAGGAAATTATGGAACAATTTCATTATGTAGTTCCTACAAAGGAACATGAAAAAGAAGCAATAGAATTTATTAATGAGTTCTATCAGTATAATTCTCCTATTAATGGTACTGGAGGATTACAACGATTTTTAAATGACTATGATGGATGGTTAAAAAAATTAGAAGAAGATAGAAGTAGGGTATCTAGTGAAGAAAAAGTACCTGCAGAGACTTTTTTCTTAGTAAGAGCTAATGATAATAGAATAGTTGGTATGGTTAATATTAGATTAGCATTAAATGAACATTTAAGAAACTCAAGTGGGCATATTGGATACTGCATTAGACCTACAGAAAGAAGAAAAGGGTATAATAAAATCAATCTTTATTTAGCCCTTAAAGTTTGTCAAGATCATGAGATTCATGAAGTTTTAATGGATTGTGATAAAACTAACTTAGGATCTGCTAAAACAATGCAAGCATTTGATGGAAAAGTTATTCGTGAAGGATATGATAATGAAAACTGCTTTGTACAATTTTATTCTATAAATACTGATCAAGCTATCGAGAAATATAGTATAATATATGACCAGTATGTAGAAGTAGAAACAAAAAAGGAAACTAAAATCTAGTTTCTTTTCTTTTTCAAAAAATGAAAAAATATTCACAAAAAAATAATTTCTAAATATCAATCTATTAATAGCATTTACTAAAATGTAAAAAAATTACACTTTATCGACAAAAACATATATTTTTCTTAGAAAATATAGTATAATATGAATGTGAAAGGGGAGGTAGCATGTTAAAGAAAATCATTATTGACAATTTTAAAACATTTATAAAGCCTACCGAAATAGATTTTAAAGCTACTAGTTACAAATTTTTAGAAAATGAAAATGTCGGAAAGAATAGAATCTTGAAAGGTACTCTTTTTGTAGGAGAAAATGCATCTGGGAAAACTCAAATATTAAAGGCTATTAAATTTCTTCTAGACTTATTGTTTTTACCAACTGATGTAGATTTTTTTCAAAATAAAAGTTTTTATACAAAAAAGAATAAATATACTTTACAATATTTTTTTGAAATAAAAGATATAGAAATTGAATACAAATTACTTATAGGTATTGATAAAATAATTAGTGAAGAGCTTATCTGCAATAAAAAAGTTATAATTAAAAGATCAAATAATAAGGCCATCTTTAATTATAATGATGAAAAAGTCTTTGACGATTTAAGTAGTAAATTATTATTTTTACGCAGAATTTACTTTGACACACATTTTTATGATGACGAAATTCTAAATAAATGGATAGACTTTCTAAAAAATTCATTATATGTTAATTGCCATGATCATACAATATTATCTTATAGTAATAAAAAGTATAATCCCCATGACTATTTAAATG
This sequence comes from uncultured Muribaculaceae bacterium, assembly GCA_964600095.1. Classification (GTDB taxonomy): domain Bacteria; phylum Bacillota_I; class Bacilli_A; order RF39; family UBA660; genus UBA5578. The sequence goes on along the minus strand of CAZRIC010000007.1, from coordinate 2,915 downwards.
AGAATGGCGCAAGTCCTATTAACAAAATTTTTAAAGATATAAATTATAATCAAGAAATTGCTTATGATTTTATAACACATAATGAAAAGGGAACATTCAATATGGCTTCCATATCTGAAGATAAATTTATTTCATTTAAAAAGAACGGAACGAATGTATATATTCCTGAAGATTTCGAATCTACAGGAAACATTACATTGATTCACTTATTGCCAGCATTTATTCATGCAATTAAAACCGATTGTATACTTATAATTGATGAATTTAGTAGTGGATTTCATAATGAACTTGAAGAAGCACTAATTAAATATTTTTATCATTATGCTAAAAATTCTCAATTAATATTTGTATCACATTCTACCAATATTTTAAACAACACTATTATGAGACCTGATCAAATATATTCTGTTTCATTTAAACCAAAAGAAGGTACTGTTTTAAAACGTTTTTCAGATGAAATGCCAAGAGAAGCACAAAACACTGAAAAAATGTATTTAAGTGGGGTTTTTGATGGAATGCCAAAATATAACAAAAACTTTAAAAATTAATTTAAAGAAAAATATTGGTACAGTAATATTAATTGTAGAGGGTAATGATTATGAGTTTAAATTATTTTATCAAATATTTCATTCTATTTTGCATTATACTTTAATCTCAAAAAGTAGAATGCAAAAAAAAGTTAGAGAATATTGTGAATTTTCAATGAAGGGAAACGAAGCTTCAAAAGTTATCATTTTTAATACTAGAAATTCAAACATTGGATCTATTAAAGACGACACTCATTATAGAGATGAATTATATAAATTAATGTATGAAAAATATGGAATAGACACTACAAAAGGAAGAGTCTATTATATCTGGGATAGAGATAATGAGTCGAATGATGCTAATGTTACTAAAAAGCTTTTAAATACTCTAACTAATCCATATGAAAATGACAATTTTGAAAGTGGATTATTACTATTAAGTTATCCATGTTGTGAGGCATATACCATATCAAACTTTGAGAGCAAAAAAAGTATAAAAACTAACATAAAGAAATATGTTCAAAAAAAAGAATATGGAGTCTCTTCACTTTCTAAAGAAACCATTCAAAAAGCAGTTTTAGAAATGCAAAAGAAATTAAAAAGTGTCGGTGTAAACGAGATTAATCTTGATAAGATTCAAAATATAAATTTAAAATGTTTTGATTTTGAAGAAAATTATTTTGTAAATAATTCTACATATTTCTTATTATCACTTATTTCAATAGTATTATTAGATTTACAAATTATAACATTTAATAAGTAAAAAAAATATAGAAAGGATATAAAAACCTTTCTTTTTTAATTTGCCAAATACAAACAAACGTGTTATAATAAACCACATTTGGAAGAGGGGTTGCTAGTGAAAGAACGTATTATAAAGATTATAAAAACTTTTATTATTTTAATGGGGTTAGGGATTAGTTTCTATCTAATTAATAATGCTAATAAGATTAGTATGCTACCTTCTAAATATTTTGTATTATTAGTAAGTATTCTTATTATTTTAAATCTATTTGCTATTACTACCTTATTAATTAAAAAGAACTGGACAAAGGTAATTAGTGCATTCTTTTATTCTATTATTATTGGTGTAGTTATTTTTGGTTCCTCTATCTTAGAAAATATTAATAGTTTCTTAGATGAAGGATTTAATAATAATACTGTTGAAGTTACTGTTTATTCTGTATTAGTAAAAAATGACAGTGCTTATAAAAAGATATGGCAATTAAATGAAAAATTATTAGGTTCTCTTGAGCAAGATATGCAAAAGGAGGAATACTTAGATAAGCTAGTTCGTCTTTCTAGAAGTAAGTTAACAGAATCTAATAATTTAGAGTTATTATATCGAAATCTAGTAGATAAAAAAATGGATGCCCTAGTAATTGATAGTGCTTATCTAGATATATTAGAAGAAGAATTTCCTGATTTAGAAAAAGATACTAGAGCAATCTATACATTTCGTTTAGAAAAAAAATTAGAGAAAAATTATGAAAAGGTAAATAAATTAGAACCTATTAATATCTATATTTCTGGAAGTGATTCTAGAAATGAAAAAATAGAGACAAAATCACGTAGTGATGTTAATATGATTGTTACTATAAATCCTAATACCAAAACAATTCTATTAACAAGTATACCTAGAGATTATTATGTTCAATTACATGGAACAACAGGCTTAAAAGATAAATTATCCCATAGTGGAATCTATGGAACAGAAATGAGTAAAAAAACATTAGAGGACTTATTTCAAATAGAATTAAAGTATTCTGTTAAATTAGGATTCCAAGGACTAATTAAAATTGTAGATTTAGTTGGTGGGGTAGATATTGATAATGATCAAACTTTTAACTCTTCTCATATTCATGGATGGATAGTAAAAAAAGGAAATGTTCATATGGATGGAGCGCATGCTCTTGCTTATGCTAGAGAAAGATATGCTTATAAGGGTGGAGATAGACATCGTATTTTAAATCAACAACAAGTACTAGAAGCGGTAATGAAAAAAGTAATGTCTGATAAATCTATTCTTAAAAAATACGATAAAGTATTACAGTCTCTTAAGGATTTTTATAGAACAGATATTCCAAGAGAGGTAATTGAACTTATTGTTAAAGATCAATTAGAAGATATGAGTGGTTGGAAAGTAGTTACTCAAACAGTTGATGGTAGTGGGTCTACAGGAAAGACTTATACAAATCAAAGTCCTAAAAATTATATTATGATACCATATGAAAAAGATGTAAAAACTGCTACTGAAAAAATCAATAAAGTCTTACAAGGAAAAGCTATATAAAATTTGCAAATAAAGGGAAGTTATGCTATAATAGCGAACGTTTTTAAGGGGGAAATTAATACATGGAAGAAATCGATTTAAAAGAGTTATTGCGT
>CAZRIC010000006.1:12110-16934 GCA_964600095.1 uncultured Muribaculaceae bacterium | reverse complement strand
CCAGAATACTTTAGAAAATTAGTTATGGAAGGTGCTCAAATTATCTTTTTGCCAGCGCATTTTAGAAAAGATACTGGAGAAAAAGCTTGGGATACTTTAATACCAGCACGTGCTATTGAAAATCAAACTTATTTTTGTGCATGTAATCAGACTGGAAAATCTTTATGTGGAAAAACTAAAATAGTGGATTATGAAGGAAATATAATTTCTTCTCTAGAAGAAGAGGAAGGTATTATTAGTATAGATTTAAATTTAGAAAATCAGGAAAAATTTAGAAAAGAACTTCCTGTTTTAGAACAAGTAAATATTAAAAATTATAAAGAATGAGTAAGAAAGAACTATTTTGTTCTTTTTTTGTTATAATATCTATTGGAAAGGAAAGGCTGCTTTATGAACAAGATTTATCGATTGATGTATGGAAGATATGGTATAGATGAACTTTACTATTTTAATATTTATTTATACTTTTTATTAGTTATCTGCAATCTAATTTTTAGAATTCCTTATTTTTTTCTACTAGAATTGCTAGTTTTTGTTTTAACTTTTTATCGTGTATTTTCAAAGAATCAAAAGCAAAGAAGAAAGGAAAATGAATGTTACTTAAAGATAAAAAAAACTTTGCTAAAGCCTTTTCAAAATAGAAAACGAAATTGGAAGGATCGAAAAGATTTTATTTACAAAAAGTGTCATAAATGTAAAACAACATTGAGAATTCCTCTACCTTCTGAAAGAGGAATAAAACATGTTGTTTGTCCAAAATGTAAGAGGAAAATGAAAGTTCTTTGTCTTCGAAAAGAAAAGATAGAGATTATTAAAGCAAATGGAGAGAAAAGATATTATTAAAAAGAATTTTTAAAATTCTTTTTTTTCTGTCAAGATGGTGTCAGAATTTTCAATATTTTAAGAAAATGAATGTTTTCTTCCAAAAGTTCTTTATTTTATGTTAAAATAAGTTATTAATGAAGTATCAATGAGGTGTAGTTTTATGGTGTTTAGTAGCTTAGAATTTTTATTTATATTTCTACCAATATTTTTAATTTTATATTTTCCTTGCAATAGAAAATATCGGAATCTTTTATTATTTTTATTTAGCCTTATTTTTTATGCCTATGGAAGTATAAAAGAACCTATTTTTATTTTATTAATTATAGGATCTGTTATTGTTAACTATTTTTTAGGATTAAAAATAGAGAAGAGTCATTCTAAAAAATTTTTAATTGTTGGACTTATTTATAACTTTGGTTGGTTATTTCTTTTCAAATATTATGGATTTTTTTCTTTCCAAATAAATGCACTATTTAATAAAAAACTCTTTCCTAATTTTGATTTTATTTTACCAATTGGAATTAGTTTTTATACATTTCAAACAGTATCTTATTTAGTGGATGTTTATAGACAAGATACGAAAGCGGAGCAATCTTTTATTAAGTTTGGCACTTATATTACTATGTTTCCTCAATTAATCGCTGGACCAATTTTAACTTACCGAGGTATTCGAAGAGAATTAGAAAATAGAAAAGCTGGAGTAGATAATTTCTATCTTGGTTTAAAGTATTTTATTATGGGGTTAGGGTATAAAGTTTTACTTGCTAATAGAATAGGAAGTTTATGGACAGATATTCAAGGAATTGGCTTTGAAAGTATTTCTACACCCCTTGCTTATTTAGGAATTATTGCTTTTTCTTTTCAAATTTATTTTGATTTTTATGGTTATTCTTTAATGGCATTAGGATTAGGGAAGATGTTAGGATTTACGATTCCTATTAATTTTGATTATCCTTACTTATCAAGAAGTATGACAGAATTTTGGAGAAGATGGCATATCACTTTAGGAAGCTGGTTTAGACAGTATGTTTATATTCCATTAGGAGGAAATCGTCATGGCTTATTAAAAACAATTAGAAATCTTCTCATTGTTTGGTTATTGACAGGATTATGGCACGGAGCAAATTGGAATTTTGTTATATGGGGACTTGTTACTTGCTTTTTCATTATTGTAGAGAAGTTATTCTTAAAAAAGTTTTTAGATAATCATAAAATTTTTTCTAGAATTTACATGATTGTTTTAATTCCTCTTACTTGGACAATATTTGCAGTTACCAATTTAAAAGAATTGGGTGTTATTTTTACTAGATTATTTCCGTTTTCAAAAGGTTTGAATGTATATAGTTTAGATTATTTAGAATATTTAAAATCTTATGGATTATTATTGATAATAGGAATTTTCTTTTGTACAAGGATACCTGATAGATTTTTAAAGAAAATAAAAAATCCTGTTTTAGAAATTCTCGTTTATTTAGCGATTTTCTGGTTTTCCGTTTATTGCTTATGCAGAGAAGCAAACGATCCGTTTTTATACTTTAGGTTTTAGGGAGTGGTAGTATGTCAAAAAATAATAGTTTAATTTTTATTAAAGTATTTTTGCTTAGTATTTTAATTGCTTCTCCATTTTTAATTAAGCAAATTCCATTTGTTAAAGAAAAATTAGAAAGTGATAAAAAAGACTATTCTTTAGAAGAGCCAGAGAAACCTATAATTTCCTCTAATGATAATAGTAATTCTAATAGTGATCCATCTAATAGTAATGAGAATCCTCCTATTCAAGAACCAGAAGAAAAAGAACTTTCTTTTGAAACTGTAAGTAATAATTATTTTGATGATGCTTTATTTATAGGCGATTCTAGAACAGTTGGAATTCAAAAATATGGAGATTTAAAAAATGCCACTTACTTTTGTGACACAGGAATGTCTGTTTATAATATCCATTCTAAGAAATTATCAGTATCTGGAGTAGGAAAAGTAACTTTAAAAGAACTTTTACAAAAGAAAAAATATGGAAAAGTATATATTATGCTTGGTATTAACGAAATTGGAAATAATATGGATAAAAGTGCGAAAAAGTTTAAAGAAGTAGTAGAACTAGTAAGAGAAAAACAACCAGAAGCAATTATTTTTATTCAAGCAAATCTCCATGTGACAAAAGCTAAAAGTGAAAAAGGTCCAACTTTCAATAATAGAAGAATTGATAAATATAATGGCAAATTAGCTGCTTTAGCAGACAATAAAGATATTTTTTATTTTGATGCGAATGGACTTTTTGATGATAGTGGTGGAAATTTACGAAAAGATTATACTTTTGACAATACTCATATTTATGCAAAATACTATGTGAATTGGACAAAATACATTAGAGAACATGGAATTGTAAAAAGTAATCCAAATGAAGAGAAAGCAGTATAAAAAAAGAAATCTTATGATTTCTTTTCATTTGTAGAAAATTGTATTCTATATTGGTTAGTTTCTTCTTTTTCACTACTTTCATCTTTCCAAGTCTTTAATGCTTTTTGATGGAATTCTCTTAATTTCATTAAAATTTCTTCCTCTAAAAGTTCACTATCTCTTTCATCTTCTTGTCTATAGATAGCTATGCATTGCTTGAATTCAATGATAAGGTTTTCAAGCCTTTTTTCGTCTAGATATCGAATAATAAGTTTTTGAGTATTACTTTCCGTATTATACTTTTTTCGGTAGTTACTTCTAGAGATTGTTTCTCTCAACTCTTCCTTTTTTATAGAAAAACCAGGTAATACAGATTGTTCATAATGAATATTTTCAGCTGCTTCCATACTATTTAAATCTTTTGGATTACAAGAATTCTTTAGTAGTTTTGGTAGTACTTTATCAGGATTTAAATGACCAAATTGATAGTAGACTGCTACTAACTCATAAATATGAGTAGTAACTTCTGTAGATACTCTTGCTGTAATATTAGGAACTAAATCTGATAAATAGGCTTGTATTAACGTAATATTTCCATCTTTAGTTTCACTCTCCTTATTGAGTTGATTTAATGCTATAGAAAAATTATTTAAAAATTGAAACATTTGATAATAGGGAATTTTCTGAAATAAGAAACATAAAAATTCCGTTTCATGATAGGATACTAAATCATTAGAAAGTACACAATCTGGAATATTTGCAAGAGTTTGTTGATAGGTAGCTAAGGATAGTTTTCCATTCTTATATTGTTCTATCAATTGTTTTATAATTTGAATTAGTTTAATCTTGTTCATACTATCACTCTCTTTAGTAATTTATTATATACTTTTTAAAGTAGCACTGTAAAGATAAAAATGAAAAATATTATATTTTTTTATTTTATGTTATAATGACTACAGAAAGAGGGATACTATGAATATTTTAGTAGTAGATGATGAGGTAGAAATTGCTGATTTAATTGAAATTTATTTAAAAAATGAAGGTTATCAAGTATATAAATTTTATAATGGTAAAGATGTTTTAAAAGCTATAGATAATTTACAACTAGATTTAGCAATCTTAGATGTTATGATGCCTGATATGGATGGTTTTACTCTTTGTAGTAAAATTCGTGAAAAATATACATTTCCTATTATTTTTGAAACTGCTAAAATAGAAGATATTGATAAGATTAACGGTCTTACCATTGGTGCCGATGATTATATTACAAAGCCCTTTCAACCATTAGAATTGGTTGCTCGTGTAAAGGCTCAATTAAGACGGTACAAAAATTACAATCAAAATAGTGAAGCTTGTACAAATGTAGTAGACTTTAGAGGAATTATTATTAATAATGATACTCATGAATTCTTTTTTAACGATAAAAAAATAGAGTTGACTCCCACAGAATTTTCTATTTTATGGAGTTTATGTAAAAATAGAGGAAGTGTCGTAAAAACGGAAGATTTATTTATGGAAGTATGGAAAGAAAAATACTTGGAAAAAGATAACAATACTATTATGGTTCATATTAGGCATTTAAGAGAAAAGATGAAAGATACTAGT
>CAZRIC010000006.1:0-12100 GCA_964600095.1 uncultured Muribaculaceae bacterium | reverse complement strand
AAATATATTAAAACCGTATGGGGAGTAGGTTATAAAATTGAAAAATAAGTTATTTCGTAAAACATTTTGGAATTTTATTACTAAAATATTTCTTTGGTCTATTATTTTTCCAGTTTCTTTTTATTTCTTTTTTTTACTTCTTTTAAATTTTGACTATCAGTGGTTATATAATTTGTCTCCTTCTTGGTATCGAATAGCTTTTCATATGTATAACTTTTTATTTAATGATGGGATGATTTTTGTAGTTATTTTTATAATTTGGTTAGTAGGATTTTTTATTCTTTTATACCGTTTGTTAAAAAAAGTATTTTCTTATGTAAATGCGCTTTCTGAATCTGCTAATTTACTATTAGATAGTAGTGTAGAGTATATCGAATTGCCTAATGAATTAGAAGATATCGAAAGAAATCTGAATTATTTAAAAAGAGAATCTGTAAGAAATGAAAGAGCTGCACGAGAAAATGAACAAAGAAAAAATGATTTGGTAGTTTATCTTGCTCATGATTTAAAAACACCCCTTACTTCTTTAGTAGGATATTTATCCTTATTAGAAGAAGTGAAGGATATGCCTAAAAAACAAAGAGAGAAATATATTTCCATCACATTAGAGAAATCATATAAATTAGAAGATCTAATTAATGAATTATTTGATATTACTAGGTTTAATTCTGAAGTTATGGTATTAGAACCAGATGAAATTAATCTAAATTTAATGTTAGAACAAATCATTGATGACTTTTATCCTGTTTTAAAAGAAAATGATAAGGAGATAAAACTTTCTATATCTGATAAAATTTTATTAGAAGCTGATCCCGATAAGCTTGCTCGTGTATTTAACAATTTAATTAGAAATGCAATCTACTATAGTACAGATAAAAATATTAGTATTACCGTAACTAAGAAAGAAAATAAAGTAGAAATTATAACTTGCAATAAAGGAAGAAAGATATCAGAAGAAAAATTAAAAAGAATATTTGAAAAATTTTATAGAGCAGATTCTTCTCGTACTTCAAAAACAGGTGGCAGTGGACTTGGTCTTGCGATTGCAAAAGAAATTGTAGAATTACATGGTGGAACTATTCATGCAACAAGTGATAATGAATATACTAAATTTTATGTAGAATTACCAATTCAAAAAAATTAAGAAATTTGTAGAGACAATTATTTTTAAATGGATACAATGAATTTGTATTTAGAAATAATTGTTCTTTTATTGAAAAAATATACCTAAAATGATATGATTAGTATGGTAATAGTGAGGATGATTTATTTGATGTTAGAAAAGAAAGCAACTGACTTTTTAGAGATTTTATCTTCCAAAGAGCCTGTTCCAGGGGGAGGAGGAGCCTCTTCTTTTGTAGGAGCACTTGCTGCCTCTTTAGGATTAATGGTTACAAATCTTACTATTGGCAAGAAAAAGTATTTTGATGTAGAAGAAGAAATAAAAGAAATTCAATCAGAATTGATACATTTTCGTAATCAATTAGTTCAATTAGTGGATGAGGATGCAGAAGCATTTAAACCTTTATCAATGGCCTATAGTTTACCAAAGGATACAGAAGAACAAAGAGTATTAAAAGAACAAGTTATGGAAAATGCGCTATATGATGCCAGTATTGTTCCTCTTGAAATTATGAAAACTACGTTAAGTGTTATGAAATTGTTAAAAGAGTTAGAAAAAAAAGGAAGTAAACTAGCAGTTAGTGATATTGGTGTAGGAATTCTTTTTGCATCCTCTGCTTTAGAAGGTGCTTCTCTTAATGTTTTTATTAATACAAAGTTAATGAAAAAAAGAGAAATAGCTGAAAAGTTAAATCAACAGGCAGAATATTATATAGAAGAGGAAAATCGTCTGAAGGAAGAAGTTTATCAAAATGTCCTTTTTAAACTAAAATAAGGAGAAAAAAATGAGTATTTGCATGATGGGAACAGATGTTGCGAAAGCAATGAAAGAAAGATTAACATTAGAGGTTCTTGCATTAAAAGAAGAGGGAATAAACCCTAATTTAACAATTATTAGAGTAGGGGAACGCCCTGATGATTTATCATATGAGCGTGGTGCTACTAAAAGAATGGAAATGTTGGGAATAGAATATAAGACTGTTACGTTTTCAGAAGATATATGTCAGGAAAAATTAGAGGAAGAATTTCAAAAGATTAATGATGATGAAAAGGTTCATGGCATTTTATTACTTCGTCCTTTACCAAAACATTTAAAGGAAGATGCTTTTTCAAAAATTATCAATCCTCTTAAGGATGTAGATGGTATGAGTCCTCTTAATGTAGCAAAAGTATTTATGGGAGATTCTTCTGCTTTTGCTCCTTGTACAGCGGAAGCAGTAGTGAAGATGTTAGATTATTATAAAATTGACTGTGATGGCAAAAAGGCTATTATATTGGGAAGAAGTATGGTAATTGGACGGCCTCTTTCCATGTTACTTCTTAAGAAAAATGCAACAGTAACCATTTGTCATACCCATACTCTTCAGTTAGAGGAAGAATGTAGGAAAGCTTCTATTTTAGTAGTAGCTGTAGGAAAATCTAAGATGGTTACTTCTAATATGGTAGGAGAAAATGCTATTGTCGTAGATGTAGGAATTAATGTAGATGAAAGTGGAAATTTATGTGGAGATGTTGATTTTAATTCTGTTCAAGAAAAGACATCTTACATTAGTCCAGTACCTAAAGGAGTTGGAAGTGTAACGACTTCTGTTTTAGCAGAACATATTATTAGAAGTGCTAAATATTTAAATAATAAATAGGGAAAGGAAAAAAATTATGTTAGTAGTGAAGGATGTAAAGAAAAAATTTGTAAGGTATAACAAAAATAAGAAAAAAGAAGAATTTTATGCTGATAAGGGAATTAGTTTTACTGCTAAAGAAGGAACTATAATTGGTGTTTTGGGACCAAATGGTGCCGGAAAGACTACTTTACTTAGAATGATAGGTGGAATTTTAGGACCAACTGAGGGAAGCATTTCTATAGATGGTCTTACTTATGATAAAAACGAGATTGAAATTAAGAAAAAAATTGCGTATTTATCAGGTAATACTAAAATTTATCAATCAATATCTGGTTATGAGTTGTTAAAAATGTGTGGTGAACTATATGATGTTCCTAAAACAGAAATCGATAAAAGAATTGAAAAAATTTCAGAAGAATTGAATATGCAAAATTTTTTGCACAATAGAATTGGAAATTTATCTACTGGGCAAACTCAACGTGTAAATATTGCAAGATGTTTAGTTCATGATCCTAAATATTATATTTTAGATGAAGCAACTAGTGGTTTAGATATTATTTCTAGTCAAGTAATATTAGACTTCATTAAAAAAGAAAAAGAGAATGGAAAAATAATTTTATACTCTACTCACTATATGGAAGAGGCAGAAAACATTTGTGATTATGTTATTATGATTCATAAGGGACTTGTTATTAAAGAAGGAACTCCAAAAGAAATTAAGGAAGATACGAAAACAACAAATTTAAGAGATGCCTTTTTTGCTTTAATAGGAGGTGTAGAGAATGAAAAATAATATTTTTAAAATCTTAAAGAAAGAATTAAGGGAAACTATTCGTGATAAAAAGTCTTTAATGATGATGTTATTAATGCCTTTTATTATTCCTGCTTTTGCAATAGGAATGTCATTCTTTTATGAAGAAATGAGTGATATACCAATTGAAGATTACAATAAAATAGGAATTGCTTATGAGGTAACAGATGCTGAAAAAAAACTTTTAGAGGAACTTAAAATAGATCCTGTTTATGATACTGTTGATCATTTAAAAGAAAAGTATGATAGTGGTGAAGTAAATCTTTATATTACAAAAGAAGATAAAACTTATACTTTGCATGGAGATTATGATGAATCTACACAGATGGCTGATACTTTGGCAACGAGTTACTTAGAAGCTTACAAAGTTTATTTGCAATCAGAGTATTTAGTTAATCAAGATATAAATCCTCTAGAAGTGATTGATATATTAAGAGTTCAAGAAGATATTACAATGAAGAAAAATCCATTTGTTGAAATGATTACTCAAGAATGCTTTATGTTTTTAATTATGGCACTTGCTATGGCAGCTGTCTATACTACAACAGATTCTATTGCTGGAGAAAAAGAAAAGGGTACTTTGGAGACATTACTGACTTTCCCAGTTAAATCTAAGGATATTATTTTAGGAAAATTTTTAAGTATTTCTATTTCTTCTATTGTAGCAGGATTACTTAGTATCGTGTTAATGATAGGATCTTTATTCTATTTAGATAGTGCTTTTACTATTTATGAGGATGCTAATATTATTCCTAGTATTCAAACAATTTGTTATATGATTTTTATGGTAATTGTTTACTCTTTCTTTATTAGTGGATTATGCATTGCTGTAGCAAGTAAAACTAAGACTTATAAAGAAGCACAAAGTGCTTTAACTCCCGTTTCTTTTATAGCATTTATTCCTTCTTTAATTGCTACTTTAATGGGATTAAAAACAACAACGATATTATCTTTAATACCATTTTTAAATATTTCCTTATTGTTTAATGATATGATTGCTGGAAATATTAATTTTATTTATTTATGTTTAGGAACTATTAGTTCATTAATTTTTATTATAATTGTTCTTGCTATTATTATTAAACAGTATAAGTCAGAAAAAGTATTATTTTCAAATTAGGGGTTCTTTCAAGAACTCCTTTATGTTATAATCAATAATAGAGAGGTGCTGGGAATAAGATGGAGAAAGAAAAAATTACCTTAGAAGAAAAGAAACCAAAGAAAAATATAAGAAAAATGATTGTTTTTGGCATTGTTATTATATTTGCAGTGCTATTTGTTATATTATTAATATTAATGATGAATGACACAAAAAGAGAAGATAAGAATCCTTCCAATATAAATACTAATGTAGAAAATCATTATAATTATGATTATGAATATGTGTTAGAAACATTTTTTGGTGGAGAATGTTATATTTATTTACTAAAAGATAATAGTGTAAAAGTTGTATTTAAAACACCAATATATGAAGCTTGCGAAGAAACAAATTGTTTTAATCCAACAGGAGAATATGACTATGAGGAAAAAACAATTGAATTTTCTGAAAAATCTATGGATAAAGTAAGAAATTTTATTACTTCTTTCTTTGATAAGAAGTTAATAAATTATGTAAATCTAGAAAAAGAAGAATTAACATTAGAACAAAAAAGAATGGAACTTGCTATTTTATTAGATAGTGAGGATGATATTACCTTTGCTGATGATTTAATTTTTGAGACAAAAACAAATCAAGTAAAAAATAGTACTGGAAAAGTAATATTCGAAAATAAAAAAACAATTATTATGGAAAGCGATAATGAGATTGTTAATACAATAGGTCGATATTTAAATGCTATTGTACATGCAGAGTGGCAAAGAATGAATGATGCCTATTTGGAAAATATGAAAAAAGGCCTTGCTAAAGATAAATTAGAGTCTTTATCTATTGAATTAAAATTTGAAGAACTAGGAGTATATTCTTACTCATTTAGTTATTCTATGTTGGGATCTGTTGGTGGAGAACCATTAGAGGAACAAAGGGGCTATGTATTTTCTTCAGTAGGAGAAAGTATGGATTTTCCAAATGGTCAAAAGAAAAAAGTCTATGAAGATGTTTTAGAAAAAATAAAGAAAAATAATCAAGTAAACGAAAACTTTAAAGAAAAATGGGAAGAAATTTTAAATGAAAATATGTTCCAAAACGGTTATTGGTATTTTAAAGATAAGAAAATTATTTTTGTTATTCCAGAAAATATCTTATCTAAAAATGGAACAAGTACTAAAATTATTAGAATAGAAGTAGAAAATCCAGGTATTGATTTTTAAAAAGAAAAAAGTATGATTTACATACTTTTTTAGTTACTATTATAATTATCAGGATAATCTATTTCTTGAGTATCATTACTTTGATAACACTCACTTTCTAAACAGGATGATGTTTCTTCTATAGATTCCTCTAAATTATTATTAGTATTTATATTATTCATTTCATTTGAGTTAGAATCATTAGATAAATCTTGATTAGAGTATTTATAATAAGTCCCATTGCATTTAGGAAGATTAACTGATAATTTTTTTCTTTTATGAGTAATAGCAATATCTTTGTCTGCGATATTAAAATATTGATGATTTTTATTAGAATTATTCCAAGTTAAATCTACATTATAATATTCTCCATCTAAGAATATTATATTCCAAGCATGGTCTTGTGTGGAGTATCCAGAAACATAATAGGTTGGAATACCAAGTTCTATCATAATGTATTGGAAAGCTCTAGCATATCCAGCACATACTGTTTGTCCATTCACTAAAGCACTATAAGCACTTTGGTTAAAATTCGTTTTTAGATTATAAGAGGCAATTTTTAATATTTCATCATGTACATATAATTCTTTTTCATAATTGTTATCTAGTTTATTGGCTTCTCTAATAATCCTATTAGCGATAGTGTCAAATTTCTTTTTAGAGGAATCAAAGTTTTTTATAGTATCATTAAATTCTAATGTTATTTGTACTACAATATTATTTTCTACATATTTGTAAGAATAAATGGTATTAACCCAAAAAAATTCAGGATGATCATTATATACAGCTTCCATAACTCTTTGTACTTCATCAGTAGTAATATTTAAAGTTGGAACAAATTTTTCTTTTCTTTCTTTTATATTAGCATATACTTGTTTATATAAAAGTTGACCTTCTATAGAGAGCATATCAAAGTAAAGATAGAATTTTGTATCGAATGTATACTCGCTACCAGTAATACCAGAATCTTCTAAATTAGATAGTTCCTCTTCATTAACTAAAAATCCGTTAGAAGAAATTTCACTAAATTGTGATAAATGTGCTTCAGCATTATTAAAAAAATGTACAATACTATCTGAATTTTCGATTGCTAAAAATAGTATTATACTCATTATTAGAATATGAATAAATTTTGCTCTTTTCAAAACATTCACTTCCTTTTTTTCTTTTTTTATTATATCATAAATTTATGAAAACTATTCGTTATAATGCTAATGTTAAAGTTAGTTGACAAATTTCCAACTGAAAAAGATAGAAAGCAACTGAATAATTTTGTATAATTTTTTGTGAGGTGAAAGAATGAGTATAGGTGGAAAACTTTATGAATTAAGAAAAAAGAAAGGATTTTCTCAGGAGGAGGTAGCTGATAAGTTAAATGTATCTAGACAAACTGTTTCCAAATGGGAAACTGATCAAAGTATGCCAGATTTTGATAAGATAGTTCCTATTTGTGAACTTTATTCTATTACTACGGATGAGCTTCTACTTGGAAATAAAAAAGAAGATAGTGAAATATTGGAAACTGTTTCTAATAAAGAGGAAGAAAATTCAGTAAAAAGAAAAAGGGCTTTAGGAATTGGAATCAGTGTATTTTTTTACTTTTTAGCCGTTATATGGGTTATGATTACTATACCGGTTATGAAGATGAACCCAATTGTTTCATCAGGAATATTTTTACTTATTTGTGGAATTGCTACCGTTATCATAATTTATACATGTATGGTATATAAAGTACATGAGGAGAAGAAGCCAAAAGAAAATATTGATTCAACAAAACAATTGGTAAGACAAATTAATAATATTATCTCCCTAATATTTGTGGCAATTTATTTAATTATTAGTTTTATTACTATGGCATGGCACATTACATGGATTTTATGGTGTATTTATGCATGTATTGCAGAAATTGTAAAATTAATATTTATGCTAAGGGGGAATAAAAATGAAAAATAAAGGGCTTATTATTACTCTTATTGCTTTTTTATCTGTTTTAGCCATTTTTTTACTAGTTCTTATGATAATGCTCTTAAATGGTGGACTAAAAAACTTTAATTTTATTATGTTTTCCAGTATGAGTGAGAATCTAGCTGTTGATGAAGAATATCAAGAAGTTTTTAAAATGGTAGAGATAAATGCTGATGCAAGTGAGATAGAAATTTATTCTACAGAAGAAGAAAGCGTTAGGGTAGTTATTCATGGCGAAGATGAAAATATCTCTGTTGCTACAAGAGGGGAAAGATTATCTATTACTTCTAAGATGAAATGTCATTTTTTCTGCTTCGGACAGAAAAGGAGCAAGATTGAAGTTTATCTTCCAAAAAATTATGAAGGTAAAATTAGAATAGAAAATGACTATGGTAATGTTGTAGTAGGAGAATTTGAAAGTGCAAATATTACTGTAGATAATGATTGTGGAGATATTAAGGTAGAATCTGGTAATGTAGTAGAATTAGAAAATAATTTAGGAAATATTGATTTAGGAATTGCGAATAATGCAGAATTAAAAGAAAATGCAGGTAAAATTAGAGTTCGTGAAGTGGCTGATATCAAAGCAGAGAATGATTTAGGAGATATTCATATTGAAAAAGTTACAAATTCTTTAACCATTAAGGAAGACTGTGGAGATGTTATTATTGATGAAGTTTATCTTACAAAGAATTCCTCTATAAAAAATGATTTAGGAAAAATTAAAATAGGATTTACGAATGAAATTTATATTGATGCAGAAACAGATTTAGGAAAAGTAAAAATAAATGAGAATAAAAGAAATTCTGATATTACTTTAAAGTTAGAAAATAGTTGTGGAGATATTATTGTTGATAATTAAAATAGAAAAAAACAGGTAAGATTAATTCTTATCTGCTTTTTTATTGATATAAACTATTTTATTATTTATTTTCATTTGATAATTCAATCCAATGAATTTTATCATCTTTTAGATAAATGTATAATGATATTCCATCTTCATCGCTATAAAGGATAGAACTTCCTTCTTTAGAAGTTTTTCCTTCACCAAATACATTTTTGAAATCATCTACTGTTTTTAAAGCTTTATTTTTATACTTTATTTCAAAATCATCATATTTTACTATTGGATTTCCTTTAATGTCGTTAGCAGCTGTAGTTCTTAAATAAATGATTTTTTGATCTTTATCTATGTTGATACCAACGTTATTAAATTCGTAAGCATATTCACCATCCATAACGATCCCTTTTAGGATTTCTTCAGTGGCTTTATCTCCTAATTTCATACCATTAAAAGAAATGTTGTTAAGTTCTTTCGTTTCCTTTTTACCGCATCCTACTATAAATCCCATTAACATGATTGTTACAACTCCTATCATTAATCCTTTTTTCATATTCTCTACCTCCATTTTTATTATATCATCTTTTTTTTGCAATTGAAAGATATGATATACACATATAGATTCTTATTTATTGTCTAGTAAAAAAATGCATAGAGAGTCTTTAAGGATTCTCTTTTTTTTAGTATAATAAATAGTATTAAGGAGGTAGTTATGCATAATTTATTTTATGAAGAAGAAACTTCTTTTGAATTCAAGCCTCTTGCAGAAAAAATGAGACCGAAAACATTAGATGATTTTTTTGGTCAAGAAGAAATTGTAGGAAAGGATTCTCCAATTAGACAAATGATAGAAACTGATAATATTACTTCAATGATATTTTGGGGACCACCAGGTGTTGGAAAGACAACTCTAGCTAAAATTATTGCTAGCAGCACAAACTCTTCTTTTCATGAATTAAGTGCTGTCACTTCTGGTGTAAAAGAGATTAAAGAATTAATTGAGATAGCAAAATATAATAAAAATAACGGAAAAAAGACGATTGTTTTTGTAGATGAAATTCATAGATTTAACAAAGCTCAACAGGATGCTTTTTTACCTCATGTAGAAAATGGAAATATCATTTTGATTGGAGCAACTACAGAAAACCCTTCTTTTGAAGTGAATTCCGCTTTACTATCTAGAAGTAAAGTTTATGTTTTAAAAAGCTTAAATGAAGAAGAAATTATTGGTATTCTAAAACGGGCACTAGCCAAAAATGATAGTTACTCTAATGTAGATATGAAAGAAGAGTGCTTTTCTATTATTGCGAAAATGAGTAATGGGGATGCTAGAACTGCTTTAAATACTTTAGAAAATATTATTAATATCGCACCACTTAAAAAGAATAAAAAAGAAATAACAAAAGAAGTATTAAAAAAAGTATTACAAAATAAAATTTTTTTATATGATAAAAAAGGAGAAGAACACTATAATTTAATATCTGCACTCCATAAATCTATGAGAAATAGTGATCCAGATGCTTCTTTATATTATTTAGCGCGTATGTTAGAAGCAGGAGAGGATCCTCTTTATATAGCACGGAGATTAATTCGTTTTGCATCTGAAGATGTTGGAATAGCAAATCCTAATGCTTTAGTACAAGCTACCTCTGTCTACCAAGCTTGTCACTATTTAGGAATGCCTGAATGTAATGTCAATTTAGCGCAAGCAGTAGTTTATTTAAGTATCTGTCCAAAATCCAATTCTTTATATAAAGCATATGAGAAAGTAAAAGTAGATGCTATTAAAACGGCTAATGAGAAAGTACCTCTTCATCTTAGAAATGCAGTTACAAAATTGGATAAAGAACTGGGATGCGGAGAAGGATATGAATATGCCCATGAATATAAAGATAAAATAACAAGTATGGATTGTTTGCCAGAATCTTTAAAAGGAAATAAATATTATTTTCCAACAGATATTGGTAATGAAAAGACAGCAAAAGAAACATTAAGAAGAATAGAAGTAATTAAAAGAAATAGAAATAGGTAGTTTATGGAAATAAAGTATGATATGAGTAAAAATTATTGGAATTGCCATAATGAAGCACAATCTATTGTAATGATGAAAAGAAAATTGTTGAAGAATCCAAATAAAAAGATACTAGGACTATTTTATACTAGTATTTGGTATATGATTGGAATTGTTTTTTCTTTAACTATTTATTTTGTCTTTAAAAAAATAGGAATGGAACCATTATTCTTATCTCTTTTATTAAATTTATGCTTTTTTTCACTTACTTTTTTAGTATTATATTTCCTAATTTTGATTTTCACATATGTTTTTAATAAATGTAGCTCTAATCATCAAGGAATTTTAAAAATAGATGAAAATGGAATTCAGGATACGAATGATAAAGGAAAAGTGGTACAAATAAAGTGGGATAAGATTCAGTTTGTTGCTATTAAAAAATATACAGTTACCTTTGTTACTAGTACAAGTTTAGTATTTTTTGTAAATATTGAGTATAAAAAAGACATCTTAAAGGCTTTACAAAATTATCAAAGAGACCTATTAGTAATTGATCAATCGGAGGAAAAGTAATGGAATTTTTATTTGAACTTATTTTAGAATTGTTTTTAGAAGGAAGCATAGAAATAAGTACTAGTAAAAAAATAAATAAGTGGATTCGTTATCCTTTGATGATTTTGGTTATTTTATTTTTCTTATCTGTAATAGGCCTTATTTTTCTTACAGGAT
Organism: uncultured Muribaculaceae bacterium; assembly: GCA_964600095.1. Taxonomy (GTDB): domain Bacteria; phylum Bacillota_I; class Bacilli_A; order RF39; family UBA660; genus UBA5578. The sequence goes on along the minus strand of CAZRIC010000006.1, from coordinate 713 downwards.
TTTTATCTTTTTCCACTAATAAAGTACTTTCTATCTTTATCATAATGATTGGAATAATTATGATAATAGGGACAATAGTGAAGCTTAAAAATTTATATTTTAAAAGAAAATAGAGTTATGTTTTTTCATAATTCTTTTTTTAGTATTGACAAATGTTATATACTGTTATATATTTAATATAACAGTCAGAGGTGATGTATGAAAATTATTATTAGTAATAATAGTAGTGTACCAATTTATGAACAGATAAAAAGCGCTATTAAGAATCAAATTTTATCAGGTGAATTAGAAAGTGATACAATGTTACCTTCCATTCGAGCGCTTGCTCAAGATATTCGTATTAGTGTTATGACAATAAAAAAAGCATATGACGAGTTAGAAGAAGAAGGGTATATCGTTACAAGGCAAGGAAAAGGTTCGTTTGTCGCACCTACTAATTTAGAATTTATAAAGGAACAAAAGCAAAGAGAAATAGAAGAATATATTCTAAAGATTATAGAAATATCTGATCAGTATCAAATTAATAAAGAAGAAATATTACAGTTATTTGAATTTTTATATAGAAAGGATGACCAAAAATGAACGCAATAGAAATTCATAATTTAGTTAAGAAGTATGATAAGTTTACATTAGGCATTATCGATTTAGAAATATCAAGTGGTATTATTGTAGGACTAATAGGAGAAATTGGAGCAGTAAATACAAATCTTATT
>CAZRIC010000005.1:0-17450 GCA_964600095.1 uncultured Muribaculaceae bacterium | reverse complement strand
TGAAAATTTATTAACAAGAAATTATTATGAAACAGTACGGCCAGAAGAATATTTTAAAAATTATAGAGATTCTGAGGAACGAAATTTTGCTAAATTAAATCATATCGCCATTGCTTTTATAGAAAATTATTGTCCTATTTCTTTTTTAGAGAAAGTAGATAGTAAGTAGGTGTTTCATGCTTCAATATAAAAAAGTAGAAGATAGAGAAGAGATGATGCAGTATCATCGAACGAGAGATATGATAAAGCTTTTACTATATTTTCCAGAGTTAAGCCCCATTCTTGATTTAACAATTATCAAATCGTTAGAAGATTATTTAGAACACTATGAAGAATTAAAAGAATTAAAAGAATTAAAAGAATTAAAAGGGGAGAGAAATGATACTCTTATCACAAAACCTTCTATGAAAAGTGTAGAAGGAAGTGGAAAAAATCCAGATATTCCCAATATTTTTAGAAAAGTAAAAGAATTAGACGAGGATGGTGTTTTAGTACTATTTCGTTTAAATCATTCTTTTAGTGAAAGATATGAAAGATATGCGGGAATTTCTTTAGCTGTAAGTGTTGGAAATGCTATTTATATCGAGGCTGTTGGAAAAGGCTTCGATGGAAGAGAAGTATCAAAAGGAATTTGTGTTCATGAAAGATATGAGATTCCTTGGTTAGAACTTAGAAGTTGCTCTATTCAAAATTTAAAAAAATATCGTACTTATAAAATAGCAGAAGAGGACTATCAAAAAACTAGAAATGATAGAATTACCTTTTTAAAGTTTCTATCCTTGCCGATTGAGAAAATAGAAAAAGAAGTACCAAAAAGATATGAAGATATTCCCAATTTTATTTGGCAAGATATTATTCAGAATATATTAAAAAAGCTTCCTGCAATGGAAGAGGAATTAGTAAGTGGAAATTTATTAGAATTTGCTATTAGTGGCCATACAGAGGGGAAAAAGTTTTTACCGTGGCAAATCTTTGATAAAAGTAGATATGATGTAAGGAGGTAACAATGGCTGGATTTCATATTCATTTAGCGGTAGCGAAAAGATATGCAGAAAAAAATAATTGGCAAGATACTAAGGAACTATATCGAGGAACTATTGATCCTGATTTAGTAACAGATAAAAGTGTTTCTCACTATAGTGGAAAACAAGATAAGGCAAATTTAATAGATTATTTAGAAAATAAAGTAAATGTGTATGAGTATTTAAAAAATCATGAAATCAAGACGGAGTATGAAGTGGGCATCTTTCTTCATTTAATAACGGATTATTTATTTTTTACAGATTTTATGGATAAAAATTATTTAAAAAATATTACTTATGATGATTTTTGTAAGGATTTATATGCGAGTTATGATGCAACTAATGAAGAATTATTAAAAGTTTATTCTATAGAATTAGGAGAATTCAAAGAAGTTTTAGAGAAAAATATTAAAAAGTCTAAAAAGGAGAAAAAAACGGAAGCTTCTGTTGGTAATATTATATTTACTATTTCTGATTTAAAAGCTTTTATTGAAAGAGTATCAGATATTGATTTAGAAACTTATCAGGATAAAATCCGTAAGGAAAAGAAAAATATTTTGCCATAAAAAAGTATTCATTAGAATACTTTTATTTTTGCATCATCAATTCTATTAGCTTTTTTACACTATAATTAGGAATTGTTTGTTTTAAAGTAACGACACCAATATATCTTTTAGGAATATTTGGAGTTACTTTAATTTCATACAGATTTTTATTTTTTAATTCTTCTAATATAAATTCTTTGGTAGCGTATCCTATTCCAAAACCACATTTAATAAAATCCATGATGAGATTATAACTGACTATTTCCATTTTAGGGGTAAGAGTAACATGATTTTCTTTTAAATACTCTTCTAAATATTTACGAGTATTAGAAGGAGATTTTTGAAATAGAAGGGGATAGTTATTTAGATCTTCTAATGCTATTTTTCCCTTTGTCAATTGATAAAACTTTTGATTTCCAACAAATATATCTTCTACATCCATTATTTTTTTTATAGTTAAATCTTTTGTCTCATTCATAGGAAGATTTAAGACTAATAAATCTAGATTGCCATTCCGCAGTTCCTTTAAGAGATCTTCCGTTAATGTATTTACAATTCTAATATCAATATTAGGATATTTTTCATGAAAGGTTTCTAAATAAGGTAATAGGACATATTTGCTGACAGTAGTAGAAGCTCCGATTCTAATAATGCCACTATTTAATTTTTTTAAATTAGTTAGAGCATTTCTTCCATTTTCAAAGCAAGACATTCCTTTTTCAACATAATCCAAAAAAATTTTTCCTTCCTCTGTTAAAGAAGTCCCTTTTTTAGTACGAATAAAAAGAGTAGTCTGTAGTTCATTTTCTAAATTTTTAATGTGCCAAGTAACCGCTGGTTGTGAAATATAAAGACTTTCTGCAGCTTTAGAAATACTTCCTTTTTTAGCGACCATATAAAAGATATAATAAGAATCTAGATTACTATTCATATATAAACTCCTTTGATATTTAAAATAAATAATATATATTTTATTTATAACAAATTTTGGGATAAAATGTAAATAGAAAGAAATGCATTTCTTCTAAAAAGGAGGAATTATTATGGCAAGTCATGCTGGATTAGTATTAGTTTTAGAAACAAAGGATGGATATATAGATAGTAATGGAAAAATTACCAAAGAGATAGAAAATGCAAAATTAGTTTCTTTTTATCAAGCAGGTTTTAGTAGTGCGTATCAAGTTTTTCAAAAATTAGGTTTCTTGATGGAAGGCTTAAAGGAAGAGAATATAAGACTTTCTATTTATGAACCGTCTTATGAAGAAAGAATTGGAATACTGGAAAGTATCTATCAATTTTATGGATATTATGATGAAGAAACATGCTATTTGATGGCATCGAATGATTTTGAGAGATATCATTTACAGGATTATGAAAAATTTAAACAGTATAGAAAATCTTTAGAAGAGGTAGCTATGGCACTTTCTATAGGGGAAGATATAAAAGGAATAGAAGGAACTTTAAAGTTATATCATAAAAATAATTCATTGAGACAAATAGGAGAGATTGTAAGAGAAGAATACTATTCTAAAAAAGGAGATATTTATGGTTATCACATTTCTTTAAAATGTCCCCATGTAGAACGTTTCTTCCATTGTAATGAAGAAGAAAAAAACTATTATAATCATTGGCAAATAGAGAACTTAGAAGAATATTTGCAGAAAAAAATAATGAAAAATCGTTTTGAATGTCATGTTAGAAGAAATTTTCAAATAGTAGGAATGATAAGAGAAGGTTATCAGTTATCTATCTATACTAATGATACTTCTTTAGAATTAGAAGAGTTTCTTACTAATGCAATTAGAGATTATTATAGTAGTCGTGAAATGCATATTACAAGAATGTTTGGTAGTTACATATTGCTTCAGAAAATAGAAGGAGAGTTAACAGCTGTAAAGGCAACACCCATCCCTATTAAGTATTGTCCTTTAATGGTAAAATTATTAAAAGAAGTAGGGGGAGAAAATGCTTCTATGTTATTAGAAACATTAAAAGTAGAAAATCAAGAAAAACAAATAGAAGCTATGTGCAATCTTATTAATGAAGTTGTGATAAAGGGTGGGTATTTTGATACTTCTAGACCACTTAATTCTTGTGAGGCGAATGTTCTTTTTGGTGCTTCTGAAATTATGTTTTCTGCCTTTCAAAGTAAATTAATAGATGCAGCTGTGATTGTTTCTAATAATTTAGGAACAATTATTACTACTAATGATTTTAATACACAGGGAGCAGTAAAACGAATGACTGGTCTATTTTATACGAGCCCTTCTTTAGAATTACTTCAAACAGCAAAAGATTCTTCTATTATTCCAGTATTTCCAATGAGTGCGGAAATAGATCAATTAGTGGGAGTCAAAAAAGCAATTTCTTTAGGCTATAAGAATATTGCAGTATCTGTTGCAGCAAGCGATAATATTCTGCACAAAGAATTAGAATCCTTAGAAAAAAATGGAGTTACGATTTATAAATTTGGTCTATGCTCAACAGGCATTAGTGAGGAAGTAGCCCTTTCTATGAAAAACCATGCGGATGTAATATGGTCCTGTGCATCGAAATATGTAAAAGAATTTAGAGAACCTTTTGCTATTGCTCAAGTAGGAGTTAAAATACCTGTTCATATTATGACAAAAAAGGGCTGGATATTAGTAAGGAATCATTTGCTTTTAAATAAAAATGATGCATTAGAAGAAAATTTAGTTAGCGGTGATGAAAAGCCAGTTTATGTTCATGCTAAGGGAAAAATAAAAATGTTAAAAAAGAAAGATATCACTCACTGTGAAGACTGTCCACACCCTTGTATTTAGTCTTAAAAAATAGTTATTAACAATAACTATTTTTTTTGAAATTGTCAAAATAAGAAAAATATAGTAGAATATCAATTTGTGACGGCTTTTTAAAAAAACATTGAAAAAGCTTTAAAAATATGGTATCATTTTTTATAGTATAGTAAGGATGTGTAATATGATAGCAATACAAACAAATGAATGTCTATATATCATAAATATGGAATTTGCAGAATTTTTAGAGAGTGCTGCCAATGATGCTTTGTGGGAATCTAACCCAATGATTAAAGCTAAAACTGAAATGACTTTGTATAATAATAATGGAATCCATTTTTTAAATTCAAGTCTTTCTGAAATTAAATGTTGTGCACGTTTAGTGGGGGATCAGTTTACTTTAAGCTTTAAACCATTGGAATCTGTAAAAGATTTAGAATTTTTTATCAAGGATGGTAAACAATATTCTTGTGAACAATCTTTTGTCTTTGACGAAGCAAAGGGTAAGACATTGGATGAACCTGTTAGGGTTAATGCTCCTCTTAATCCAGAGGTAAAAACTTCTGCACCTCTTAGCCCAGAAATCCCATCACCAGAGGTAAAAACTTCTGCTCCTCTTAGCCCAGAAATCCCATCACCAGAAGTAAAAGAAAATTCAGAAAAAGGTGCTGCTCCAGCTCCAGAAAAAGGTGGTGAAGAACCTTTAAAAAAGGGTGGAGATGATGAACCTCCAAAAGATGAAGCAGAACCAGAAGAAGAATCTTTAGATGGAGAAGAAACTGAAGAAGAAAAAGAAGAAGAAGAATCTTTAGGCGGAGAAGGAACTGGAGAGGAATCAGAAGAAGAATTTGATGTTGCCATTACGGAAGATCAAAAGAAGGCAGCAGCAGCATTAGATAATCTTCTTCATCGTTTCCCAAACATTAATGATTTATCGGAAGAACAAAGAAAAAGCATGATGGATTATGTAGAATCTAATAAGCGTATGTTTAGAGAAATCTCTAGAAAATATTTAGAGGATAGTAGTTATCATGAAAATATTGATAATTTAAGTACTAATTATTTTGTTCCAAATGCATTAGGTGAGGAACAAGAAATGTTAGATTCACTTTTAGTTTTCCCAGAAATGGTTCATATTCTTGCTAAATTTGATATGTCTAGAAGTTTTTCACCTTCTTCTATTATCAATTCTACCTTTATGAGAATTTGTCCAATTGGAGAAACAATAAGTGAAGAAGGAAAAAGATATAGTGCCTTTATTCAAGAGTTTAAAATCACAAAAGAAGATTATAAAGAAGCAGAAAGACTAATCTTAGAAAGATATGAATTAAGATCTCTAAGAGGGCTTACATCAGAGCAAAAACAATTGTATTTAGAAGAAGCCTTAGAAATGGTTTATAATAGAAAATATGGAAGTATCGCTTCTCAAGAAAGACGTATATTAGTAGATGATGCTGATGAATATTTACAAAAATATGCGAAATCTTATTATTTCCCAGATTATTTAACATGGACTCAGATAGGACAAGTAGAATATGATGCGAGAGAAAAGATAGATCATGTTACAGTTCCAATTATTACACAGTTACAAAATCATAATGTTATAAAGAAAATAACAAAATCAGTAAGAATTCCAGTAATTCGAACTGATGGAGCTCTTCCTAGTGAATTCTTTGTAGAAGTAAATGAAGATTATTTAACAGATGTAAAAGATAGTATTATTGATTTACCAGATGGTCGCATTTTAAAAGGATATTTCTGGGATGAAACTACCAAAAGAAGAATTACTGAACAAGAATATATGGATATTTTAGAAGAAAAAGAAGCTTCTACAAAATTAGGAGGCTCTTCTGAGGAAAAGCACGAAGAAGACACTTCTACGAAATTAGGAGGTTCTTCTGAAGAAAAACACGAAGAAGATACTTCTACAAAATTAGGCGGTTCTTCTGAAGAAAAGAAAGATGGCTTAGAACAGTCATCAGGAACTTTATTTAGTGATACTTTAAATGTTCAAAATTTGAAATTTGGTGGAAGAACTATTACTTCTCAGCCTTTAAGTCCTGAAATACATGGAGAAGAAACAACTAAAAAGGATGATTTAGTAGAGTATGGAGGAATAGTAACAAAGGTTAGTGAAAGTCCAGAAATGATTTCTCTATTTTTTGGAAGAGATGGACATGTTGAAATCTTTGATGATATGAAGTTCTATGAATTAGCTAAAACAGTAAAAGTAGGAGATTATATAAGGATTTCTAAGGACAATTCTGAAGTTTATGAAATTGAGAATTTTGAGATTTTAAAGCAGGCAGAACCAGTGCCAGTATCATCATCAACAAGTGAAGAAGCAGATAGTACAGAAGAAAAATCTACAATTCTAGAGGCTGTATTAGAAGATCTTGGATTTAAGAAAGCACCAGATGGAAGTTATGTTAATCAAGACGGAAACAAATTAACTGATGATCAACTTCAATCTTTGATAGCTTATTTTGGAACTCCAACTCCAGATGATCCTGAAAAAGGAAAAACGTTAGTATAAAAAACTAAGGGGGATGGAATGAAAAAAATTTTAGTAGTAATTCTTATTAGTACGTTATTAGTAGGATGTAGTTCTGAGAAAAAGATAGATTCAACTAATAGAAATACTTCTTCGAATACGAATACAAATGTAGATAGTAACACCAATACAAATACGAATAGTAATTCTAACGAAGGAAAATATGTTGTAAATTTCTATTTATTCCATAGTGAAACCTGCAGTCACTGTCAGAGTGAAATTAGATGGTTAAATAGTATTGAAAAAGATTACCCTTATTTGAAAGTTCATTACTATGAGGCATCTAAAAATGTAGAATTATATGAAAAGGTAAAATCAGAACTTGATATCTCTAGTGATTCAGTTCCTTTAACAATTATAGGAAATGACTATTATGTCGGATTTTCAGATGCAAAAGGAAGAAAGTTCTTAAGAATTATAAAGGAAGAATCTACAAAAGATAGATGTGATGTTGTAGATGCTATTATTAATAATAAGAATGTAACAGAATGTATAGAACATAATAAAAGAGACTAAAAAGTCTCTTTTTTGTGATATAATTAAAGAAAGTAGGAGTGATAATAGAATGGAAAAATATGTTTATGTAATTTTAACTAGAACACTTACTATCTCTGGAAAAGTCATCCGTAAAATTACTGGAAATTCCTATAGTCATGCTTCTATTTCTTTAGATAAAAATTTTAATGAAATGTATTCTTTTGCACGATTTCATTATCAGAATCCTATAGTAGGGGGATTTGTTCATGAAAATGTTCAAAATTTAAGTTTAGGAAAAAATGAAGAAGTATATGTCAAAATATTTAGAATTCCAGTAACAAATTATCAATATCGAAAATTAAAAAGATATATTAGACATTTTAAAGAAAATGAAGATAAATATATGTATAATTTGTTAGAACTTATTTTTTTCCCATTGGGAATAAAGTTTAAAATTAGAGATTCTTATATTTGTACAGAATTTGTGATGCATTTACTAGATTATATTGAAATAGAAAGAGGAGATTTAAAAAGTAAAAGGGTTACTCCAGCTCAATTAAAACAATGTTTAGAAGAATATGAATATTATGATGGAAGTTTACAAAATTATATTTCTACAGTAGAGCATGAAGAATTCGATAATCATTTTTTAGAAAAAGAAAATATCTTTTTTGTCATTGGAAAAAGTATTAAACAATTAGGAAAATTATTATTTAGAAAGATTACATAGGAAATCATTTTTTATTCTTTTTGTAAATCTTTTTTTTATTTTAGAATAAACTAAAAGAAAAGGATAAAAATAGACTTTTTTCTATGAAAACTATTCTCAATTTACAAAAAATGCGTTATAATATTGGTATATTGCCCAATGGCCAAGCGGTAAGGCAGTGGACTCTGACTCCACGATGCGTTAGTTCGAATCTAACTTGGGCAGCCAATTGTAAATAAATCTTTTAAAGATTTTAGGAAGGAGGAATAGTGTGAACTTATTTCAATATGCTAAAAAGTATGGTTCTTATTCTTTTTCTGAAGTTCCATTTAATGAAGTAGATAATATTATTTTTACACAAATTCCTTATCTTCCATTAAATGAAATTGTAGGGAGTTTCAAAGAAGAAGCTATTACGATTGAGGAACTTGCTAGAAGAATGTGTTCTTTACAAATTAAAAGAGGCTTAAAAGGAGCTTTTTACAAAAACGTTTTTAAATTAATGAAGCAATTAGCAACTACGAAAAGATATCAGTCTTTATTAGTTTATAATTATGTAAAAGAAGTAGATCATAATAAACAATTTGGTGCTATTACAGTAAAACTTCCAGATGGTAGTATCTATGTCTCTTATGAAGGAACAGATACGGCTATTAGTGGCTGGAAAGAAGATGCTTGTATGACTTATCAGTTTCCAGTTCCAGCTCAGGAATTAGCACTTTGCTATTTGAAGAAAACTGTTTCAATGCAAGATAAAAAAGTAATATTAGGGGGACATTCTAAGGGCGGTAATTTAGCAGTTTATGCAGCAATGGAAGCTCCAGCTTATTTACAAAGAAAAATTATGATTGTTTATAATAATGATGGTCCAGGCTTTTTAAAAGAGATAGTGGAATCTAAAAAGTATCAAAAGATAAAAGATAAAATCTATAAGATAGTTCCACATGAAAGTGTTGTAGGAATGCTTCTTTATTATGATGGTTATATGAAATCCATTAAAAGTAAAAGAAAGAGTTTGTTACAGCATGATCCATTCCACTGGCAAATAGAGGAAACTTCTTTTACAGAGGATACTTTAAGTAATTATAGTAATCGTGTTCATGAAAGGGTAAAGGCATGGGTAGAATGTCTAATGGTTCATGAACGTGAACGTTGTGTAGAGGATTTATTCGATACATTAGCTTTTTCAGATGTGCTAGAAACTTACGACTTTTTTTCTATTGGAAAATCTATTTCTACGATTCGTGAAATTAGACACTTAGAGGATAGTAGTAAGAAGAATTTATGGGATGCAGTAAAAATAATAGTATAAGGTATAAAAATACACTATACTAAAAAAGACGACTATAAAAGTCGTTTTTTTGTCTATTGCATTTGACGGGAGAGAGCTTTTGAAAAAACTTTACTGTGAGCTTTTTTAGGTTCTCCCATAGATAGAACATATTCATTAGTACCAATTGTATGTTCTTGTAATAGGGAAACTTCGTCGGCATTAAAAGTTCCATCTGTTGGAAGCATAAAAAATTTATTTTGCTGTATAGCTACTTTTTCATCATGACTTATTTTATATTGCGTTTTATAAAGACGAGCCTGTTTGATATTTTCAAGACTAGTATAAATATTGATTTTTGTAAGAGAAGAAGAAAGACTATTTAGCCTCTTATCAGCTATCATTTGATTAAAATCTTTTGAAATTACTTCTGAACTACCAAAAACGAAAGCCCCATAAAGAAGATCCAAAATCATACCTGTTGGACTTAATCTTTCTGTAGCAAAAAAAGTAGTGAGATTCACTGCAGAAACAATTCCGATAAATAACTCCATTTTGGAATTAAACCTTTTTAAATCAAACCCTTTATTGGCTTTGATAATTTCATTCATTAAATCGTAGTTAATAATAAGTTTCATAAACTCCACCTCTTCTTAGATACTTTATCAAAGCATCTTGAAAAAAGCAATACCGAAATTTTATTAAGGATGCATTTCTTTCCTTTTTATACGGATATTTTTTAGAAAAAAGTATAAAATACATATTGTAAAATATTTTTAACTATGCTACAATTATAGTGTTGTTGTTATGGCGATGTAGCTCAGTTGGCTAGAGCACATGGTTCATACCCATGGTGTCGAGAGTTCGAATCTCCCCGTCGCTACCATTTTAGCAATTAACTAGATAAGGTAATATCTAGTTTTTTCTTTATTGGTTAGATAATAGGAGATTATATGCAAGTATTATTAGCGAATATGATGCATCAGATACTCAGTTCTAAAATAGGAACGGAAGTTTGCTGTATGTCATATGAAGATGGGAAAATAGTAGAATATCGTGGTATCTTAAAACAAGTATTACCATTTGATGGAGTTCAAATAGATGATGATTTTATTCCGTTTGTTAGTAATAACAAATCAATTCACGAAATCATTCAATTACCTGAAAAGACCTCTTTATATATGAATCCAGATACATTGGGTTTCGTGAAAGAAGATTTTATAGAAGAGCAAGAAATAAAATATCGAAAAAAATAAATTCAGTTTTGCTGAACTTTTTTATTATTTTATTGTATAATAATGGTAAAAGTTGGTGATTTATGAAAAAATTAAATATTATTGTAGTATACGATAATAAAGAGGAAAATATTTTATTTTGCTTAAGAAAAAAAGAACCTTATAAAGGTATGTATAATTTAGTGGGAGGAAAAGTAGAAAAAGGGGAGAAAAATCTTACTGCTGCTTATCGGGAATTAGAGGAAGAAACTGGAATTACGAAACGAGATATTTCTTTAAAACATGTTATGACTTTTGTTTATCCATTAAGTCAAATTGAATTGTTTGCTTATGTTGGCAAATTAAAAAAAGAAGTTCTATTAGTAGAGGAAATTAATCATTTATATTGGTTTTCTACAAAAGAAAATTTTTGGGATTTAAAACGTTTTGCAGGAGAGGGAAATATTGCTCATATTTTAGAACAAATTAAAATATACCATGACCAACTTTTAAAATAAAACTTACGAAAAAATTAAAAAAATGATATAATTTTAATAGGTGTTGTTATGAAAGAAAAGTTAAAAGAAAACGTGAATACTTTGCATTTAGATAGTATAATAATAAAGAAAATGCTAGCAAATAATATTATGACCATAGAGGACTTATGGAAATTGAAAAGAAAAGATTTGAAAGAATTGAATTTTACAGATTCTGAGATTAATAAAATTGTTATTTGTTTAGAATTGTATGGAATTGATTTAGGGAAAAGAGTTTGGAAAGCATAAGTAGTCCGAAAGAAAGGAAAATTATGAAAGAAAAATATGCTCTATTATTATTGAATAAATGTTTAGATTTAGAAAATAGCAGTTATTTATATATTCATTATCCAAAAGAAGTAGAAGAATTTGCTTTAATAGTAAAAAAAGAAGCAGAAAAAAAGGGTATTGAAGTAAGAATGGGTTTGGAGGAAGAAAATATAATCGCTTTGGAACTAATGAAAACAAAGGTAGAGGATATTTCTTCTAATTCATTATTTACTCGTGAGGCATGGGATATAGTTGCTAAAGAAAATGGCGCTATTCTTTTTTTAGAAACTGTTTTAGAAGATCCTTTTCAAAATGTTGATTCTGCCCGCTTTGAAGAACTTATGAAATCTAGAAGAAATAGTAAACCAATTTATAATCAAAAATTAGATTCTAAAGAATTATCTTGGTGTATTGCTTCTTATCCAAGTAAGTATTGGGCAGAACAGTTATTTCCTAAAGATTCTAATGGTTATCAGAAATTATTGGATTTAATCTATCAAGTTTCTATGGTTGATAAAGAAAACTCTATAAAAGAATGGGAAAAGGAATTAGAAATTAGTAAGAAAAGGGCTAACTATTTAAATTCATTAAAAATAAAGTCTTTATACTATCATAATCAATTAGGAACGAATTTTACAGTTTCTCTTCCATCTGACTATCAATTTTGTAGTGCAGGAGAGGTGAATGCTTACGGAAAAGAAGTTATTGTAAATATGCCTTCTTATGAAATTTTTACTTCTCCAGATTATCGTACAACGGAAGGAGTTATTTATAGTTCTAAACCTTTATTTTATCAGGGAAAGAAGATTGAGAATTTTGTTCTTACTTTTCAAAAAGGGAAAGTTGTTGATATCAAGGCACAGTTTGGAGAAGAAATCCTTTCAGGTATTGTGAATGGTGAAGAAACTAGTTGTTATTTAGGAGAATTAGCTCTTGTAGATACTGATTCTCCAATTTCTAGAACAGGAAAAGTATTTCAAACTACTTTATTGGATGAAAATGCTGCTTGTCATGTAGCGCTTGGTTGTGGTTTTAGTGAGGCCATTAAAAATGGGGAAAAAATGACATCAGAAGAACGCTATAAAAAAGGAATTAATAAATCTAAAACACATGTAGACTTTATGATTGGAACACCAGATTTAAAAATAGAAGCCATTACGGAAGATAATCAAAATATTGTAATTTTCGAAAATGGAAATTTTGTATGTATAGAATAAAGGGGAATAAAAGTGAATTATTGTAGAAATTGTGGAATGAAAGTAGAACCATTTTATAGAATTTGTCCAAGTTGTGGGAATACCTTAAATATGCAGGTATATCAAGTACCTATTACACCGAAAAAGACAAAAGGAAAAGATATTGTTAGTATTATCCTTAACCTTTTAGCGTTTTATTTTGCTTTTGTTATTTATGTTACAATGGATGAATTAGTATTAGATTGTATTGCTAATTTTCAAGAAGTAAATGTGTTTTATGCGATTGGTGGTTTTCTTTGGCAAATAAGCTTTAGTGGAATTGCTATGATATTATCTATTTTATCTAGAAAGATAAAGGCTACTGTCTTTAATGCTACTAATATTATTCTTTCTGCTTTAAATATTGCTATCATTATTATAGAGTTTACGATGTTTATGTCTTATTAAGTTTTCTAAAAAAGATTGTTATAACTATTGTAAAAAAAGGGGAGTTATGTTAGAATGATAATGTTGCAGTTTGTAACATTATTTAATGGCCTGTTGGTGAAGCGGTTTAACACATCGCCCTCTCAAGGCGACATTCACGGGTCCGAATCCCGTACAGGCTACCATAAAAAAATAAAAGAGTACTTATTACTCTTTTTTTATATGTAAAGTGACTTTTTTTTCAATAGGAATGATTGACTTTACTATTTCGCTAGTATATACTAAAATTGTATAAGATAGGAGGATAGGGGTATGGTTTTAGGGGAAGAAACTTTAGAGAGAATTAGAAGTGTTCAATCATTAATTTTAGACTATTTAAAAGCAAAAAAATACAGTGAGGAACGTATTCAAAGTATTTTTAGTGAAGAAATAAAATCTGGTTTACCAGCTTCTCAGAAACTTATTCTTCAACAAATGATTCGAGAAAGAGCAAAACAAGATACTAGAGATTTAGATGAATTAATACGTGAAGAGAGAGTAAAAAGTGATGGTGCAATAGAACCAAAAGGTCAAGTTTTAGGAGTACTCTCTAAAATAGAAGGTGCTTATATCGAAGTTCTTCTACAACAACAATTAAAGAGTAAAGAACTAGTTAAACAATAATGGTTTAATTGAGAATAAAATAGACTAATGTCTATTTTTTTTGATATAATGATAATGGTGATAACATGAATCATGAGAGATTTCTAAATTTAAGAAGTCAATATCCAAATTTTTATTATCAAAATTTGGAAGTAGTAGAAAAAGAGGAATATTATCAAATAATTTATTCTTTTTCAATTCCTACATTGGCTGAATTTCATCCAAGTATAAAAATCTACAAAGATAAGGTTGTAAATCAAGATAAGACGTATATTGATTATTTAGCTTATCAAATTGGTTTGGTAGAACTTTTAAGTTATTGGAAATGTACTTGTAGTAAAAATATTATTATCGAGGCTGGTAATTTAACAGAAGAACAAAAAGCGTGGTTTTTAAAGTTATATTATTTGGGATTAGGTGAATTTCGCTATGTGAATGGAATCGATTGTGAAGAAAGCAAATGGGTTCATATAGAGTGTACTGGTACTACTGTTATTCCTGCCATATCATATGAAGGAACTGGAAATTTAGTAGCTATTGGCGGAGGAAAAGATTCGGCGGTATCTTTAGAGATATTAAAAGGTCAAGATAATCTTTGCTTTATGATTAATCCGAAAACTCCAGGTATAGAATGTATTCATGCAGCAGGTTTACAAGACTATTTGAAAGTAGAAAGAACAATTGATCCTGAGTTGTTACGCTTAAATAAAGAAGGATTCTTAAATGGACATACTCCTTTTAGTGCCCTAGTAGCTTTTATTTCGTACTTATGTGCTTATCTTACTAACCGAAAATATATTCTTTTATCGAATGAAGGAAGCGCTAATGAAGCTACGGTTTTGGGAACAAAGATTAATCATCAATATTCAAAGACTTATGAATTTGAAGATGACTTTAAGAGATATTCAGAAAAGTATTTAAAATTAGATATTCAATATTTTAGTATGCTTAGATGCTTAAATGAACTACAAATTGCAATGTTATTTTCTAATTATAAAAAATATCATTCCATTTTTAAAAGTTGTAATGTAGGAAGTAAATCTATTCCATGGAAATGGTGTTGTTGCTGCCCTAAATGCTTATTTGTCTATATTATATTAAGTGCTTTTTTACCATCCGAAGAATTAGTTTCTATTTTTGGAGAAGATTTATATGCAAAAAAAGAATTACTTCCAATCTTTTTAGAACTTCTTGGGTATGCTGAAACGAAACCTTTTGAATGTGTTGGTACTTATGAAGAAGTAAGATTTGCCATCAGTAAAGCGATTCAACAAGGAAAAAAAGGATTTCTTTTAGAGTATTATCAAGAACACTATCCTTTATCTTTAGAAATAGATTATCGAAAAGTATGGAATGAGGAACATCATATCCCAGAATTTTTCTTGAAGTTGGTAAGAAAGGAGCTTGACGAATATGTATCAAAAAATTCTTGAGAAGTTATTAAATAAAAAAGTAGCAATATTAGGTTTTGGGTTAGAGGGAAAATCTACTTATCAGTTCATTCGTAAACATTCTTCTATGCCACTAACTATTATTGATAAAAAAAATATTTTAGAAAGTAATCCTGATCTTTTAAAGGAAGATAGTAATCTAACTTGTATTTGGGGAGAAGATTATTTAGAACACTTATCTGGATTTGATCTTATTATGAAAAGCCCTGGAGTTATTACAAAAGATATAGATACTTCTTCTATTCCTTTTACGTCACAATTAGAATTGTTATTAGAAGTAGCAGCTAGTCAAATTATTGGAGTAACAGCTACCAAGGGTAAGAGTACGACTTGTACATTAATTTATGAAGCTTTAAGAAAAAATGAACGTGATGTTTATTTACTTGGTAATATTGGAAAACCAATATTTGATGATATTGAAAAGTTTAAAGAAGACACTTATTTAGTGATTGAAATGTCTGCTCTACAATTAGAATTTGTTCAATTTTCTCCTCATATAGCAGCTATTTTAAATCTATATCAAGACCATTTAGATCATAGCGGAACAGTAGAACATTATCATGCCAATAAATTAAATATTTTTAAATATCAGAAAGAGAATGATTACCGTATTTATTGTAAAGATATTGAACCATTGAATAGTTATATGGAGAATGGGTATTCTGGAATATCTTATGCAATAACTTTGCATGAGGATGGAAGTAGTAATACTACTTCGATTAAAAATAACAAGGTTGTATTAAATAATAGGGAACTTTTTGATTGCAATCAGGAGTTTTCCTTATTAGGAGAACATAATTTACGAAATATCATGGTAGTTTTAACAGTTTCTGAAATATTAGGTTTACAACTTGCAAAAACGGTAGAGGCCATTCTAGAGTTTAAACCCTTAGAACATAGAATTGAATATGTTGGTACATATGATGATGTTATTTATTATAACGATTCTATTGCGACTATTCCGATGGCTACTATCTCCGCACTAAAAGCTTTAAAAAATGTAGATACTTTAATTTTTGGTGGGATGGATAGAGGAATAGATTATCAAGAGTTAATAGATTATTTAAATCTTGGTACTGTTAGAAATTTAATTGCTATGCCAACTACAGGACATAAAATTGGAAAATTAATCGATAATAAGAATGTAAATTGTTATTTTGTTAATACATTAGAAGAAGCTGTTTTAAAAGCCAAAGAAGTTACTTTAAAAAAACATATTTGTATTATGAGCCCAGCAGCTTCTAGCTATGAATATTTTAAAAATTTTGAAGAAAAAGGAAAAGCATATAAAAATTTGGTAAAAAATAGTTAACCCATTTACAAAAAAGGGGGAATATGTTAAAATAGACTTGTATTCATAGAAGAGGGTGATGTGATTGAGCGAAATAGAAGAAACAAGAATTTATCAAGCATCTGAAATTCAAGATGAAATGATTTCGCAAGTAATTAAAGAAGTATCACAGATACTAGAAGAAAGAGGATATAATCCTATCAATCAGATAGTAGGTTATCTAATGAGTGGGGATCCAGGATATATTTCCAGTCACAAGGAAGCACGAAATAAGATTACCAAGTTTGAAAGAACAAAAATTTTAGAGATTTTAGTTAAAGAATTCTTAAAAAAATGAGGTATTTAGGATTAGATTTAGGAACTAGAACTCTTGGTGTTTCTGTTAGTGATACGACTCTTACCATAGCGAGTACAGTAACGACAATTCGCTTTCCTGAAAGTGAATATCAAGTACTGATAGAGCCTTTAAAAAAAATGATTCAGGAATATCAAATAGGAAAAATTGTATTGGGATTGCCTAAAAATATGAATAATAGTATAGGTGATAGAGCACAGACTACCCTAGAATTTAGAGATTTAATACAAGAACAATTAAAAATAGAAGTAGTTATGCAAGATGAAAGGTTATCGACGGTAGAAGCTACTAACTATTTATTAGAAGCTGACATCTCTAGGAAAAAAAGAAAGAAGCATGTAGATGCAGTAGCGGCTAATATCATTTTGCAAACATATTTAGATAGAGAAAGAGAGGAATTTAAAAATGGAAGAAAAAATGACATTTAAAGTTATTAATGATGAAGGAAAAGAAGTAGAGTGTGAAGTATTATTTACATTCGAATCAGATGAAACAAAGAAAAATTATATCGTATATACAGATAATACATTAGATGAAGAGGGGAATACAAAAGTATATGCTTCTATCTACAACCCAGATGAAGACGAAACAAAATTATTACCAATTGAAACTGATAAAGAATGGAAGATTATTGAAACAATCTTAGATGAATTACAAAATGGAATTCAAGGTAATGAAGGTGCAGGAGCAGAAGAGTAATTATTACTCTTTTTTG
>CAZRIC010000004.1:0-17911 GCA_964600095.1 uncultured Muribaculaceae bacterium | reverse complement strand
AAATATTCTGATTATTCAGAATATTTTTTAGATTCCTAACATTAAAGGAAATATTACAAGTACAGCAATAATTAAAACAGCAAAGAATATAATAAGGAACATTAAATTTTGTCTACCTTCTTGCTTTTCTTTTTGTGTTTCATTTACAACAGATTGAATTAAAGGTTCTTGTACTTGCGGTTTTAATTCATCTGGTAGGTCATCTTCTAAAGCACTAGTATCAAACGTTGGTACAACATTTTTAACTACTGGTTCAGGTGTTACTTCTTCTTTTTGTTCTTCTAAGACAATTGGTGTTTCTTCAATGGTAGGAGTAGTTTCAACAGGTTCTTGAGGTGCTTCTTGTTTTTGCTCTGCACCACCATATAACTGATTGTAATCAAAGGTAATATCTTCAGCATTACCTTCTGGTAAATCTATATTTTTATTTTCTTCTTCCATAATCTTTTCCCTCTTTTCTATGGTAATATTGTTTTAGCATAAGTACTTAAGAATATAAATCCTAAGAATACGCCAGTGATAAAAGCTAAAATAAGTGCATTTGAAAATCCAGTTTGTTTTAACATTTGTAATGTACGAACTTTAGGTTTTTCTTTTTGTTCAATTTCTTGTGTTGGCTGATTAACATTTTCTGTACTAAATACTCCCATTCCATAATCACGTTTTTCAATGGTACTAATATTTCCATCTCTCATAATTAATCCATTTGATAAATCAGCTTGAATAGGAGTTCCTGTTTCTCTTTGAAAATTTGTTGCTACATGAAGATTCATTTTTTCAGATTCTGATAAATTATTAGTAGGAATAGAAGAAATGTCAACAAAGCCAACTTCAGGTTTAATTTCCTCTTGCATGTATCCCATCATAGCATTAACATTTTTTTCTCCGCCTATTTGGAACTGTTTATGTTGATCTTGAAGTTCTGTAAGCTGTTTTTCCATATCTTTTCCATTATAAGAATTATCTAGCACCATCGTTCCTTCATCAGATTGATAAGTAGTTAATTTTTTTCCATTCGCATGAATAGTTTGAACTTTTTCCATATCAATTTTTTTTCTATCAGCAAGTTCTTTTTTCAATGTTTCTAAAATTTCTTGATATTCTTGATCTGTAATTTGATATCCCCATACTTTTCTAAGGGTATTATTTAGTTTTGTATGACTTTGGAAAGTTTCTAAATCAGGATTATCTGAAATAAATTCTTCTAAATCATTATATATGCCACTAGAAATAAATTGTTCAATTTTATTTTTTACAGTTTTAAGAGCTAAATTCTTACCGTCACCTCTAAGACCTGCAAGCAAATCATTCTTCATATATTTTCCCCTATCTTTACTTCTATAAATCATTATAACATAAAATCTAGAAAATGGAAAAAACATTTCAACAAATTCTTTACAGAAATAAGATTATTTTATAATAATATTACTTTCGATACATAAAATGTATAAATGGTGGTTTTTAAAAACAAAAATTAATGTTATAATAAAAAGGGTGGTAGTATGAAAGACAAATTCAATCTTTTGGTTAGAAAATATATTTTCCCATGTAGTATTTCTTTAATAGTAATAGCATATCAGGCAATTCTTTATTTTTTAGCAAAATTTACCCCATTTCAAGAACATGTAATTGGAAGCAGTATCGACAGTAAAATTCCTTTTATACCAATATTTATCATTCCTTATGTCCTTTGGTATTTATTTTTAGTAGTAGTTCCCTGTTTATTATATACACAAAATAAAAAGGATTTTTATAAATATATTACCGCTAATATCTTAGTGGATACAGTAGCAACTATTATTTTTATTGTGTATCCAACTCTTTTAATTAGACCAGAAATTCAGGTTGACGGTATTTTTACTTGGTTAGTAAGTTTCATTTATTGGGGTGATACTCCCGCTTTGAATTGTTTTCCAAGTATTCACTGCGCAAACTGTTTTGTAGCAATATATATAATGCTTAAAGGTAATAAAGTTAAAAATAAAGACAGAATATTTACAATCTTATTTGGCCTTTTAATCATTATTTCAACACTATTTATTAAGCAACATGCACTAATTGATGTAGTAGGGGCTCTCTTCTTATCTACTTTGATAGTATTTATTGTAGAAGAATTTCATTTAGAAAATTTTTTAGAGAAGAATTTAGAAAAAAAATGTTAGAAGAATTTCTAACATTTTTATATTCTAGTAATTTTTTCAATAATTGGTTGGTTTTCTTTTCTAACTGTTCCATTGCTATCTTCTACTTTCGTATTTTTAGCAATAGCATCTACTACTTCGATTCCACTAGTTACATGGCCAAACCCAGCATATTGTCCATCTAAAAATTTACTATCTTCATGTACAATAAAGAATTGTGAACTAGCACTATCCATCATTTGTGATCTAGCCATAGAGATGACTCCTCTAACATGAGAAATAGTGTTATTTACTCCATTTGCAGAAAACTCTCCTTTAATCTTATTAGGACTTCCTCCTGTACCAGTTCCAAGTGGGTCTCCTCCTTGTATCATGAAACCATTAATGATTCTATGAAATGTTAATCCGTCATAGAAATGATTATCTACAAGAGATAAGAAGTTTTCAACTGTAATAGGAGCTTGTGTAGCATCCAATTCTACTTCAATTGTTCCATAATCTTTAACAATAATTTGTATTTTATCCATAATATTCTTCTCCTTTTTATATAACTATTCTAGTATACGAAGTTATATAAATCATTATATCATGGATTTTAAAAAAAGATATTTATTTTCTTTCTAGTGCGCATACATTTTCCACATGATAGGTATTGGGAAACATATCAAATGGAGTAATTTCTAGTATATTATATTGTTCTTTTAAAATATTTAGATCTCTTACTAATGTCATAGGATCGCAGGATACATAGACAATTTTTTGTGGCTTTAGTTTTAAAATTATGTCTATGGTTTCTTTATTTAAGCCAGAACGCGGTGGATCAATAATGATACTAGTAGGACTAAGATTCAACTTCTTAGTTTCCTTCCCAGCATCTCCACAGATAAACTTTATATTGGTAATATGATTTAGTTCAGCATTCTCAATCGCATTTTTAACGGCATCTTCATTTTTTTCAATTCCAATTACTGTTTTTACGTCTCGACTTATGAAGATACCAATTGTACCAGTTCCACAATATAAATCGAGTACAATATCTTCTTTTGTAGGTTTTAAATAATCTTTTACTTGATTATAGAGTAGGGGAGTAACAGAATCATTGATTTGAAAGAAAGAAGGTAATGAAACTAAAAACTGGAAATTCACAATAGTGTGCATAATTTTTTTAGAATCATTATAAATAATTTCTTTTTGATTACTTCTTACAACAATTTTTTCTTGATTAGTAGGAAGTGTGTGGATAACTTCATTAATTTTTTCATCTAACAATAAGCATTTCTCAATTTGAATGAAGCGGTTACTTTCTTCTTCAAAAAAACCAAGAGTATGATTCTGCATTTGAAAAGTAACTTTATTACGGTAATAAAAATTCTTAGGACTTGCGATAATAGGATTTAATTTAATACTTCCTAATTGATATCTTTCTAAAATATTTTTCATCTTTTCCTGTTTATATTTTAGCTGTTCTTCATAGGAAAGATGAAGTAACTGGCAACCACCACATTTAGGATAGTAAGGGCATATATTCTCTACACGTTTACTACTTTTTTTATGAAAATTAATAACTTTACCTTCCATAAATTTCTTTTTATCTTTCGTGATTTCGATATCTACTATTTCCTCTGGTAACGTATTAGGAATAAATGTTATTTTATTATGAATACGGGCTATTCCTCTGCCTTGATGGTCTAATTCAGTTATTACAACTTTTTCCATATTATCGCCTCAAGGGTATTATATCACACTTAAGAATTTGTTCCTATCAGTTTAAAAAAATTATAGGTAATAGAACTTATTTTTTCATTGCCAATGATTATTTCATTTTTTAATTTTTTTTCAACTAGTTTTAAATTGGATTCTTTTTTCCCAAAACATTCAAAATAAAGATAGTCAAGTTCTTCTTTTTCCATATGAGATAATTGATTTAATAGATATTTTTTTCTTTCTATTTCATTTCTTGTCGAAAGTACTATTTTTTTCTTTTCTATTTCTGTTAATTCCAAATTTAAGAAATCAATTTTATGGATACTTTTCAAAATAGTATTTTCTTCATCTAATAAAAGAAAAGATTTTTTTATAATTTTCCCATCATTTTGAATTTGAACTGCAAGGATATCTTTATTATTGGTAAAAAGAACTGCGGATACCTTTTTCTTCTTTTTAAAAATTTCAGCTTTATTTTTCAGTATCTCTAAAGAGACGGTATCAATTTTGTTATCATTAGTAATAATTTTCCCAAAATTTTCGTCAGTAATTTCAAAAATAGGAATTTTACGAATATGCGTAATTTTGTCTTTTTTATTCCATTCATAAAAATCATAACAAATATTTTGAAAGTTTACATATATATCATATACAAATGTCATTTTTTTCCTCCTAATAAAAGATAGACTACTAGAAGTAATATTCCTATTGGAAGACACCAACAGAATATATCCTTACTAATAAAATGGATATATTGTTTGAAAGTATACCCAACAACTAATAAATTGAAAAGTGATAGAATTGTAGTAGCTCCAATCAATATTAAAATGATAGAGAAAAAAATTATTAAAAATTTTAGCATAGTTCTTTTTATCCTCATTTCTAAATGAGTTTTTATGAAACTGTAGATGAAATGATAAAAGCCATCTAATTTATTTTATTAAAGAAGTAGGCTTTTTATTTATTAATTTTCTAAAATAAGATATAATGTATTAGGTGATATTATGGATTTTATTGAGATGTTAAAGTATATATTTTTAGGATTTGTTCAAGGATTTACAGAGACAATACCTGTCTCTTCTAGTGGACATTTGATGATTTTTAAAGAATTAATATCTTTAGATATAGATTTTGATACTTTAGCGATTATTACCAATTTTGGTAGTTTACTCGCTATTATATTTTTATTTCGAAAAGATATTTTTAGTTTAATTAAAAGCTTTTTTGGATATTTATCAACAAAAAAGAAAGAATATAAAAGCGAATATCAGTATTGTTGGCTTATTGTTTTGGGATGTATTCCAGCAGGCTTAATGGGACTAGTAGTAAGTAAGCTAGATTTGTTTGCTAAAATAGAAAATAACATTAAAATAGTAGGAGTTTCTTTATTAATTACAGCTTTTCTATTATTTTTAATTAGAAATTTTAAAGGTCATAAGGGAGATTCTGAAATTACGGTAAAGAATGCATTAGCTGTTGGTTTTTTCCAAATATTAGGTTTATTTCCAGGAATTAGTAGAAGTGGCTCTACCATTGTAGGTGGAATGACACAACAAATGAAAAGAGATACAGCTTTCAAATATTCTTTTATGTTATATATTCCTATGAGTATAGCGGCAATGCTTTTAGAAATAGGCGATATTTTAGATGCTTCTATTAGTACAGTGACATGGATTTATTACGGGATTGCTATGTTAGTAGCAGCTATTGTTACTTTCTTAGTCACAAAGTGGTTTAGAAATATTGTTAATAATGGAAAGCTTATTTATTTTACTATTTATTGTTCTATTGTTGGTATTTTAGTAATTTTGTTCCTATAAAAAACTCGATTGATAATCGAGTTTTTTAATCCTTATTTTCTTCGTTTTCATTTGAGTTTGAATTTTCATTGCTGTTACTATTGCTATTTGAATTACTATTCGTATTAGAATTGCTATTCGAGTTGGTGTTTGTATTTGAATTTGTGTTCGAATTTGTATTCGTATTAGTGTTGGTATTCGTGTTAGTATTAGACGCTTTTTTATCTTCTACTTTAACCTTACAAGTTGCTGAATATTTACCATCATCGGTTGATACTGAAAAAATAGCTAAATCTTTTCCGGTTGTTTTTAAAGCTTTAATGCTAATTTCCTTTCCATCACTAGAAACAATTTGTACTGTTCCACTAGGTATTTTATTATTCCAATTAACATTTGGGTTAGTAGCATTAGATGGGGTAACAGTTGCTTTAATGATTTTGCTTTCACCAACTTTTAGAGTAAGATCTGTACAATTTAAAGCTATGCCAGTAACAGGAACATTAGTAGGCTTTTCCTCTTCTTTTTTAGTAATTTTAATAGTAATAGAAGCTTTTTTATTACCATCTTTAGAAGTTGCTGTAATAATTGCAGTACCTTCAGCTATAGCTTTTATGGTACCATTATTTACGGTTGCTATTTTGGCATTATTTGTTGTCCAAACAATAGCCTTATTATGTGCATTTGTAGGAAATATAGTGGCTTTTACCGTTATAGAATCTCCTACTTTTAGATTAGCATTTGCTCTATCTAAAGTAACTTTAGAAACAGCTACCTTTTGTGGATGAGTATTTGAATTTGTATTAGTTGGTTTATTGCTAGTAGAGTTACTAGTTGATGGCTTTGCTTTCTTTTCTTCTTTTACAATAATTTCTACTTCAGCACCTAAGGAACCATTCTTATCAAAGGCAGCTACTGTAGTTGTACCTGGATTAATTGCTTTAATGTGCCCATTTTGATCTACTTCTACAATGCTTTCATCACCACTAATCCAGTCTAGGCTAACAATGATGGTTTCATCTTCATTAATAATTGGTGAAAGAGTCATTTCACTTCCAACTGTTAAAGAAACTTTAGAATATTCAAAGCGAATACTATTAACTATAATATCAATAATAGTAACCGCTAATTTCTTTTCTTTTCTCGCTTTTTTAGACTTAACAGTAATAATAGTATTTCCGATTCCTTCTGCTTTGATAACACCGTTTTCATCTACTGTAGCAACACTAGTATCGGAAGATTTCCATTCATAGTTATTATTCTCTTGAATTCTTGTATCTGCAACAACTTCAGCCTGATAAGTGGATCTAAGTGCTAACGTAATTTCTTCCCTAACTAGTTCGAAATTACTTTTGCGTTGTATTAAGAATGTAACTAGAAATAGTGTGAAAACTGCTATGAAAAAATAAAATCCATATAAAGAAAATTTTTCAATTTCTTTTTTACGTCTAAATTCTTCTCCTTTATCTTCATCAATTTTAATGATTTGATCTCCTGATTCACTCTCTCTTTTTTCAAAAATTTTAGAAAATTCTACGCGTTCTTCTTGTGGTAATTGTGGCTGCTCGTTTTGAGCTCTAATTGTATTGTAAAAATCAAATTGTAAAGGAGGTTCTTGATTAGCTATCGAATTGTTATTTTGATTATTTTCAGTTGGATGATCTTCAAAATTATAACTGAAATAATCAATTGTATTTGAATTTGCTTTATCATTAGTAGAATCATCTGTTTTTGAAGTATCTAACTGAAAATTATTAGCCTCTACAATAAAGGTATCTTCTAAAGAATCATTTTTTTCTGGAATTAATTCAGTAGGTTCTTGTATTATATCTTCTTTATTTTCCTCTTTTTGATTTGCCTCTCTAGAACGTTTCCATTTTTCAAAAATAGGATCAACAATAGGAGCATTAGTTTTATTAGTATCTAAAAAGACATCTTCTACTATTTTAGTATTATCCTTTTGAATATCACTATCTAATGGTTCTGCTTCATCAACTTCTTGTTTTTCAAAGGAAGAGGCTGAATTTTCTAACCAAATATCATTAGTTTCCTCCTCTTTTGAAACACTTTCTTCTTGCTGCATTCCCTCATTTAAAAAAACATCATTTTCGTCGATATCCGAAATAGTAATATGTGGTAATTGAGCTTGTAGATTTAAAATTCCATCATTAGGAGTATTCGAACTTTCCTCTGCCCAGATATCTTTTTCTTCTTTATTAGAAATAGGAGATTTTTCTGATTCTTCTCTAGTTTCTTCTTGAACGAAAGCATTTTCATTAGTATTTGAATTATTATTTTGCTTTAATGCTTCTGTTAAAAAAGTATCTCCTTCTTCAGGAATAATTTCTTTTTGGGTATCAGTATTTTCAGAATTAACAAAAAGGTTATCAAATATGGTAGAACTAATTCCGTTATTCTCGTTTCCATTTTTTTCATTTTCATATTTTTTTTCTTCCATACAAATCCACCTAATCCTATTCCTCTATAATAATTTCATTGTACGATAAAAAGTTCTAAAAAGCAATAATTCTTTTTTTAATTTTTACTCTTGAATAAATAAAGTTTTATTTACATACAATAAAAATAGAAGAAAAGGAGTCTTTATGAAAAAAGTTGCAAATTCTATATTTTATTTATTTTTTCCATTAATCGTTGGTTCTGCGGTAGGATTTTTAATCTCTAAAAACTTAGATTACTCCATATTACAAAAGCCACCATTGTCACCACCGTCTGTTGTATTTCCAATTGCTTGGTCTATAATTTATCTTTTAATGGGAATATCTTACTACTTATTAACCAAAAAAATAGATTATAGACCTATTGAAAAAATTGTTTATTATACCCAATTAATAGTTAATTTTCTTTGGTCAATTTTTTTCTTTGTGTTTAAATGGAGATTTTTTTCCATTATATGGATTTTATTGCTTCTATATTTAGTAGTTACTATGATACGTACTTTTTATATGAATTCAAAAATGTCAGCTTATCTAAATATTCCGTATTTGTTATGGATATTGTTTGCAACCTATTTAACTATTGGTATTTATCTATTAAATTAAAACCACTAATCCAAAAATTAGTGGTTCGTTTTTATCTAATTAGTTTTTTTTGCAAGCAATAAGGAATAACTTCATTGGAAAGAGTGTTAGAAAGCGGTGCTTCTACTTCCTGGGTACTATACCATAAAAAGGATTCTATTTCTTCTGATGTAGTAAGGATTCCTTCTAAATCCCCTTCATAATGAAATACATAAAAGTGAATTGGTGTTTTTCCATCGCTGGTTGCAATTTCATCAAATTCCATTACTAATTTAAATTTCGTAACATCAAAATGTGCATTTTCTCCTAATTCCTCATGACATTCTCGGATAGCAGCTTGAAGAGGTGTTTCACCAGCTTCTACACCACCGCCAATCATTTGATAGGTTTTTCTTTTTCTAGGCTTATCAATTAATAGTTTTTGTTCTTTAAAAAACATTGTTCCAACAACTTGTATCATAATTACCTCCTACTGTTTATTTTCTAAAATCTGTAACTGTTCTATGAGTTTTAGTAAAGTTCCATCTTTAAAATTGCTATAGATAAGTCCACTGCAGAATCTATCTCCCCGAATTATAAAGGATAATTTTGTGAATATTTCTTCTTTTGTTAAGTCTTCAATCTTTTTATTTTTAATTTTCTCGATATTTTCTCCGTAATGATAGTCAAAGAGATTATTTTCATATAAATATTGGAAAAAGTGAGTTAATTTTTCTCCAGGATTAGATTCTAGAATGCTATTGGTACCATTTAAAGTTGCACCATCAACGGTTGTACAGGCATTAGGATTACTGCGTAAATCCTCTAAGACTTCTTGTAATATTTTATTATTCATTTATAGCTCCTTTAAATTAATAAAAAAACTAGATTATTCTCTAGTAATATTCCTTATTGGTGCCTGTGGTGGGACTCGGACCCACACGTTGTCGCCAACACTGGATTTTGAGTCCAGCGCGTCTACCAATTCCACCACACAGGCATAAGTAGATTATAACATAAGTTTAAGAAAAAGGAAACAAATTCTTCATAATTGAAAATATTTAGTTTTTTAAAATTCTATAGTATAATAAATTTATGAGGTAGTGATATTAGATGAAGAATTTTCTTAAGAAATATAAGTGGCATATAATAGCTTTTCTAATACCACTTATTATTTATACTTTATTTTTTGCATGGAAGGGATGTTTTTCTAGTAAAAACATTTTAAATGCAGATATGAGATATCAGTATCAAAATTTATTTCAATATTTGCATGATTTACTACATGGTGAAGCAACTTTTCCTTATTCGTTTTCAAAAGGGTTAGGCGGCGGAATGTATGGAACATTTTTCTATTATTTAGCAAGCCCCTTTAATCTACTTGTTTACTTTTTTGACGATATACCACTTTTTTTAAATCTTTTAGTGATATTAAAATTATCTTTATCAGGTTTAACAATGTATATATTCTTGAATAGTAAAATGAATAAGGGTGAGTCTACGTTATTCGTTTTCTCTGTTGCCTATGCCCTAATGGGGTATAGTATTAACTATTATGTAAATATTATGTGGTTAGATGGCATTCTGTTAGCGCCTATTTTACTAATGGGAATTGATAGAATTCTTCATAAAAAGAAATCTACACTTTATATTGTTACTTTATTCTATTCTATTTTTTCTAATTACTATATTGGATATATTTTGACAGTTTTTTCTATCATTTATTTTGGTTATTATTACTATCTTCAATATGGAGAAAATTGGAAAAAGGAAAGAAAAATAATTTTCCATTTTATTTTTATTACTGTTTTAGTAGGGCTTATGACATCCTTTATTTTAATACCAAGTGGCTTAGAGTTATTAAGTACTATTAGGATTTCTTTAAAAGAAAATAATAAATTGATTAACTGGAATTTTTTAGACTTATTAGCTCCTAATTATATGGGCTTTGGTAATTTGGTTAATCCGTTAAACTATCATGGCTTTTGTATATATAGTGGTACTATTATGCTTCCTTTAATCGTTTGTTATTTTTATAATAAAAAGATAGAAAAAAGAGAGAAGGTAGCAACTATTGTTGTATACTTATTCTTTATTCTACCTGTAATTATTCCTTTTTTAAACCGCTTTTGGCATTTGTTTACTTATCCAATAGGTTTTAATTACCGTTATAGTTTTTTAGTTACTTTATTTTCTATTTTAATTGCTTTTCGTTCTTTAGAAAAGTTGCAAGTATCAAAAAGGATACTGATATATTATCTTATTATTTTTGTAATATTATCCATTTCAATAGGATATGCATCTTCTATTTCACCAGATTACTATGTTTCTATTGATATTTTTAAAATTATTACTACTATATTATTAGTTACTATAAATCTCTTTTTATTGTATAAAAGCAAGAAAAACTTTATTAAAACTTTGTTAGTTTTAGATTTAGTTATAAATTTATTTTGGATTGGTTTTAATTCACCAATGCCTGTAGATAGTGATTATTGGAGTGCGAAAAAAAAGTTAAAAGAATTTAGTAGATATTGTATAGAAAATCAAAGATGTGAAACAAAGTTTGGCTATACAATGAATGATTCTTTATTTGCCAATTATGCAGGTGTTAGTGTTTTTCTAACTACTATGAATGGTCGTGCTACCTCATTTTTATCTCAAACTTCTAATTATTCTTATAAAAGGAATTTTTATGTGTATCATCCGGATATGTTATTAGATACTATATTAGGAGTTAATCGTATAGAATTAAGATATAAATTAGTGGGTTACGATTTAATTGATCAGTATAATTTTGAAAATATAGAGCTTTATCTACAAGAAAATCCATATGCTTTAGGTTTAGCATATTTAGTTTCTCCAAATATTAAAAGATTTCATTCTAATCAAACTGGCTTTTTTTATTTAGAAGAAATTTTTAATGCCATGGATGATATAGAGGAAAAATATATAATAAAATTGCCGGTTAAAAAAGTTAGTGATACCCAATATGTATTAGAAAAAAATAAAAATTATCCATATTTATATATATATGGAGATAGTTTTTCTACTTTAAATGGAACCATTATTAAGTCTTATTTGATGGTTGGGGATGATTACGGTGTTATTTACGATATATATGGAGATACTTTAGAATTCGAATTCGACGAAAAAGTGAATTCTTTTGAAATTTATACTATAGATGTTGAAAAAATAAAGAAATTTAGTGAAAATAAAGTAAACATGAATGTTAAACAAAATACAGGAAATAAGATAGTAGGAAATATAGATGTTCCCAAGACTTCTACATTATTTACTAGTATCCCTTATGAAAAAGGTTGGGAAGTATTTGTAGATGGAAAAAAAGTAAAAACTTATGAAGTATTAGATACTTTTTTAGCAATAGATTTAGAAGAAGGTTATCATGAAATCACTTTTAAATATTATATTTATGGATTAAAGGTAGGTATATTGATTAGCTTAGCTAGCTTCTTTAGCCTTTGTCTTTATGAGTATAAAAGAAAAAGAAGCACTATTCATTAGTGCTTTCTTCTTTATATGTTGACTCAAACAAATTTCCTTCTTCTTCCTCTTTTTCTTCTACTTTTATTTTAGGTAGTTCATCAATTCCCCCAAGCCCAAAATAATCTAAAAAAGCATTTGTTACTCCATATTGTCTAGGCCTACCAGGTAAGTCAGATTTTCCTACTTCCTGAATTAAGTTTTTAATCATTAATTTTCTTAAGACATAACTGCTATTAATTCCTCTTATTTCATCTATTTCCATTCTAGTAATGGGCTCATTATAAGCAATAATAGCAAGTGTTTCAAGTGCAGATTGACTTAAATTAGAATTTTCTTCTTCTTGAGTAATTTTTTGATAATATTTTTTATGTTCTTTTTTGGTAGTTAATTTAAAGTGTTGCCCTAGCAATTCTAATTGAATGCCTCTTTCTTCACTTTGATAATCTTGATATAACTCTTTAATAGTAGTTTTTACCTCTTCTATAGGAATTTCTAATATATTACTTAATTCAGAAATGGTTAAACCATCACTACCTTTTAAAAATAATAATCCCTCAATTGCGGCCTTCATACTAATCCCTCTTTTCTTTGATAATAATGTTATCAAAGTTTTTTGTTTGTTCAATATTAATTTCTTGCTTTTTGGACATGCTTAAAATAGCTAGGAAAGTTACAACAACGTATTCTTTAGTAACAATATCAAATAAGTCTTCAAAAGATACTTGCTTTTTTTCTCGTAAAATATCTCTAATTTGAACGCATCTTTTACCTACAGAGTATTCTTTATTAGCGATTTTTGTATTAAGTGGCTTTTTAAACTCTTTAGAATCTAAAAACTTTTGAAAGGCATCTAATAAGTTTTCTAAAGAAATTCCTAAGTCTAATTCTTTTTCTTCACGATATTCTAATAAGTCACTAGGCTCTTTTGTGTAAACTTCTTTTCTAATACTTTCTAATTCTTTAAATGTTTTAGTACTTTCTTTATAATGTTGATAATCTAATAATCTTTGAATTAACTCTTCTCTAGGATCTTCCTCTTCCTCATCATCTTCTTTTTGTGGTAAGAGGACTTTTGATTTCATTTCAACTAATTCAGCAGCCATTACTAAATATTCACTTGCAATATCGAGATTTAATTCTTCCATTTTTTCAATATATTCCAAATATTGTTTAGTAATTTCTACAATAGATATATCGCAAATATTAATATCTGATTGCTTTATTAAATGGAGGAGTAAATCTAGTGGTCCATCAAAAGATGGTAATGTAAATGTATATTCCATAAATCCTCCCTATCAATTATAAACATTATAATATTTTTAAGAATAAAACTCAAGAGTGTTAAATTTTATAGAAGATTTTGCAAAAAAACTTTTTTTTTCTTGAATTTTAAGATATACTATAAGTATTAGATAGTAAAGGGGAATATACATGATTTTAAGGAAGCCATATGCATTTTTAATTAAGCATTTTAAACACATTCATCTTATTTTGACTGCTTGTATGATTTATCTAATCTTTAGAACAGAAATGATGATAAGCTTTTTGAATGAGTATATTAATTCTGCTGTTTCTGTAAGAGGACAGGAAATTGTTGCTTCATTATATAATACTTGGGTAGTTTTATTACCAATTTTGATTTTAACTTTATCTATTATATTATTGGTTACTATGAAAATCAAAGATAAGCCAAGATTATACTATACTTTAATGA
This sequence comes from uncultured Muribaculaceae bacterium, assembly GCA_964600095.1. Lineage (GTDB taxonomy): Bacteria > Bacillota_I > Bacilli_A > RF39 > UBA660 > UBA5578. The sequence goes on along the minus strand of CAZRIC010000004.1, from coordinate 4,032 downwards.
TTATTGTACATATTGTTGTAATAGCATCTTATTTCTATGGATATACAGTGTTTGATAAATTACAAAAGACAATTGTTGATTTACGTACTGTAAGTGCATTACGTGATATTCTTTATTATTGTATTATATTACAAGGAATATTTTCTATTGTATCACTTATTCGAGGTGTAGGCTTTGATGTTAAAAAGTTTGATTTTACTTCGGATTTAGATGGCTTATCTTTATCTGATGATGATAATGAAGAGTTTGAAGTAGATATCGATTTTGATCTTAATGATAACAAGAGAAAAGGTAAAAGAGCATTAAGATTTTTAAAGTATAAATATCAGGAGCATAAGTTTATCGCACATATTATTTTGGGTGTATTTGCAGCTATGTTAATCTTTTATATTTATTCTAACTTTAATATATATGGTAAGACTAATTCAGAAGGTATTAACTTTAATATGAACGGTTTTACAATGGGAGTATCAAAAAGTTATGTCTTAAATTATGATTCTTATGGGGAACCTATTGGCGATAGAAGCAAGGTATTTGTTGTTGTAGAATTAAATGTTAAGAACAATTCTACAACTCCTGCACCATTAGTAACAGGAAATATAGAACTAAATATTGGTGGAATTAATTATCATCATAATGAGCAATATGAGAACTCTCTTATAGATTTAGGAATGGTTTATAAAAATCAAGATTTAAAAAATGAATTCGGGCATTATCTATTAGTATATGAAATACCTGCTAATAGATATAATAGTAAAATGAAATTGGGATTTCATAATAATTTTTCTGGAGAAATTGCTTATGTAAGATTAAAACCTAAAAATTTAATTGAAGAAGAAGCAAAAACGCAAGAGTATACTGTGGGTGATACTTTAAACTTTGAAAGTACAGCATTAGGTAATACTACTTTAAAAATAAATTCTTTTGAAATAAAAAGACAATTTGAAAATAAATATCGTTTTTGCTCTAATAGAACAAAAACTTGCGTTGATTCGGTAGAATATTTAATGCCATCAAAATATAACTCTAATTATGATAAGGCTTTATTGAAACTGGATGCAGAGTTTTCATTAAATGAAAATTTTAAATCAAACACTATAACTTCGATATATGATTTAATGAAAGCTTTTATGAAAATAGAATATGAATTAGACGGGTATAGAAAATTTCAAAAAGTTTATTTAGGAAATGTTAGAAGCAGTAATAATAAGAAAAATCCAAATACTTATTATGTAGAAGTATTTGAAGAAATAAAAAATGCAGAAAAAATTACTTTGATTTTTCAAATTAGAAATAATACATATAGATATTCTTTAAGATAGTAAAAAAATCTATCAAAATAAAAAAATATATGTTATAATTTAGAAAGGATAGGGGCGGCATGAAAAAATATTATATCTATTTAATTTTGATTTTTGGCGCTTTAGTACTACCTAAAAACGTTAATGCTGTAGGACTTTGTGATAATAGAACTATGGCTGATTATCGTGAATTGGCAGGAAATATTAAAATATATACAGACTATAGTATTATAGAAAATCAAGCTACTTTTGATGTTATTATTACTAATTTGCCAAGAGATGTTTATATTTTAGATACTATTAATAATAAGACATATCAATACGCAGATTTTACTACATCTACAGAATTAGTAATTAAAGGTTATAGAGAAAATCAAAGAATTACATATCAAATATTTATGAATATGGGAGGTTGTTACGGACAATTGTTAACAACAACTTACGCAACACTTCCTAATTACAATGAATATTCATCTGATCCCGTGTGCGAAGGAGCAGAGGAATTTTCATTATGTCAAAAATGGGGAACAGTTTCTACTGGTTATAATGATTTTGTTACTCAAGTAAATGAATATAAAATAAAAAAACAACAGACTAAAAAGGAACCTTATGTTCCGACAGAACCTAGTATGAAAGATAAAGTATTAACTTTTATAGGAAATTATTATGTCTTTATGATTTTAGGAATAGCGGGTATAGTACTTTTATTAATGGGTTTAAAAACTTGGGCTTCAAATAAAAATGAATTTGACTTTAAAGTGTAGGTGAGTGTGAATGAGTAAAACTAAAAAGAAAAAAAATCTGTTTATTTCCTTAGTGATTCTATTAATATTGGTTGGTTTTAATGGCATTATGATTGTTAATGGTGATACTAATGCAGATCAAGCAACTCATGGAAATCTTGATAAAGGAAATGGTTGTAAAATAGATCCAAATAAAAGTTCAGGCGCTAGATTTACAACTTCTAGTACTTCTATTGGTATAAGGTTAGCTTTAGTCGATAAAAATGGAAATTTGATTGGAAAAATTGTAGATTTGTGGGATTATAACAATTTTAAACATCGGGATGATTGGCCGATATATGTAGTAGGTGGTACTCAAAAATTAAAAAAAGACGTTACTTTGTTTACTGGCTCAGATGAAAAATATGCAGATAATATGATTGATTTAACACACAAGTGGAGTGGAAATGTTTATTGGACTAGTACATTAGAAGCTTATGATTCAATGAAAGAAGCTTTTGAACCTATATTAGCAAAAGTGAATGGGGCTTCAGGATTTTCTGGCTTTGCTAGTGCAATAGGAACACTATCAGAAAAATGGGAAAATGCTAAAAACGATCCTGAAAAATTAAAAAAGATTGAAGCAGGAATTAAAGGTGTTTTTGGTTTAGCAACAGATTATAATATTGATTATGAAAATACATTTTTACAATTAGAACCATTAGCAACGTATGAATCTTACTATTGTGATTTTTCTACAGGAAAGGGCTCTAGCCATCGCTTGTATTATGGTACAATTACAGAATTACATCAACGTCAAAGTGCACATGGTACTAGTAGTTGGGGAACTAAACCTTGGGAAAGTATATATACTAAGTTAGGTGTAGGAATATTTATTAATACGTCAAAAGCGAAAAATCCAGAACAAGCTAAACCTAGCATTTATAATACTGAAACTAATAACAATCCAAGCTTTAATGATTTTGCAAGTAGTCCTCAAACAAATGGCTGGGGATTAGCACATGTATGGTTAGGTTTACTATCAACAGGAGATTGTAATGCTTTAATAAAAATCTTGGATGAAAATCAAGGAAAATATGCAACAGGTAGTGAAGAATATAAAAAGGCTGTTCAAGCTATTCTTACTAATGATAAAAACTTTGAAATTATAGATAAGAATGGAAATAAACATAAAATAAATAATCCAACTGCGTATGATTTCTTAAAAGAAGAAAATTATTCAATAGCGGAATATTACAACTATAGAGCTGTTTGTGAAAATTATAAGCCTGTACCTTGTGAGGAGGCTGTTGGTGGATACTTAAACAATAATAGAGATCCCATTGCAAAAGTTGGAACTTCAGATTATGATAAAGCAATTATAAAAGTAACCAACGGAACATTTATTTATTTAGCAGATAACACAGATGGTGAAAAAAATGCTGATGGAAGTATTAAAAAATATTACTATAAAATAGATAAAGCTTATTCAACAACACAATATAAAGGATTAGATAAGTTAGTTTATGGAGATGGTAAAGCCTCTTGCAAAATGGATTTGGCTAAAATAGACTGTGTAGAAGCACTTGAGAGTTATGTTCATAAATATCCAGACATATTTGGAGCGAAAGGAACTCCAGAATATGATAAATCGGTTAGAAGCATTTATGATGGAACATTTACTTATCAAATGGAAGTAGATGATCCTTCAAATCCAGGAACTAAAATTTTAAAAGAAATAAAAATAGATAGAGCTTATCCAGAAAATAGTATGTTATTGAAAGTTAATTATGGAAGTGGTCCGGCTAAATGTGATAAGAAAAAAAATCCAACAATTTGTTCTGAACCATTAAAATCAAAAATAGATACTTGCGATACTGGATTAAATTATTATACAGATTCTATAAATTCTCAATATTGGTTAGTATGTGGAAATGCTTATAGTATCGGAGGCAAGGTATACAGTTCAGAAAATACAGGTCATGAAGCATTGCCTAACCCAGCAGGAA
>CAZRIC010000003.1:9395-23804 GCA_964600095.1 uncultured Muribaculaceae bacterium | reverse complement strand
AGGAGCAGTTCTATTGCATTCTTTTTTACCAGAAACATCAGAAAAAATATTTAGTCAGTTAAATACAGATAAAATAGATTTTGATAGTATTAAAGAATTTGGTGGATTAGATAGTGGTAAATCATTAAATGATCCTAGTGCTTTATTTGCTCGTATTGATAAAGAAAAGTTTTTAGAAGAGTTAAAATAATTTGCTATTTTATTAATTTTGTTATATTCTTAATAAAGAGGAGAAACAAAATGGAAGAATATAGATATCAAGATACTTTAGAAGGACAATCTGTTTTAGTAGAAGAAAGATTTGCTAAAATGCTAGGATTTAGTTCAATGGCAGAACGCGAAGTTTATCAATCATTTTGCAGTATCCATGCACTTTTACCAGCACAAGAAACATACTATACACAACAAGAGTATGACATAATCATTGAAAAAAAATGCTTTATATCAAGAGTTTATTGAATATCAAAAAATGAGCCCAGAGCAAAGAATGCTTATGGAAATGAAACAACTAACGTCAACGCTTGAAGAAGCTTTAAGTGCAGGAGATTATACTGCTAGTGCCACTTTTTTAACGGCGCTTGGATTAAAAGTAACTAAACTTCAAAGTTATAATACTATGCAGATAGCTAAAAAACAAAGTTATGATAAATAGAAGATTGCCTATAGCAGTCTTTTTTATTACAATAATATAGATATATATTTAATTTGGAGTATCTTTTCTTTTAAAAGTCTCTATGATATAATTTAAAAAGAGGGTGATAAAATGAAACTAATTACTAAAAAATGCCCAAATTGTGGAGCTAGCTTATCTATATCTGAGGAAGATAAAAAAGTAACTTGTGAGTACTGTAAGCAGGAGCTGCTAATTGAAAGAGATCGTGATGCAGAAGTTCAATTACATCTTTTAAAAACAGGTAAAAAAATATTTAATACAGTAGCATTCTGTATAGTTTTAATAGTGATATTTTCTATGATTATGTTTACATTTATATTTTTAAAAATTTTTAATTTTGGGGAATCCCAGTTCAAAGAAAATAATCCTATTGATTCACCTGAGTATAATAATCCTATTGATATTCCTATAGAAATGCCTGAAGATAATACAATAAAAGATATTTCTGAAATAAGCAAAGAACAATTAGAAATTTATCATCAAGAGTCTTTAAAAAAATTAGAGGAACGAAAGATTTTTCTTTCTTCTAATATAAAATCAACTAATTGGAAATATTATGGAACTTATTTTTTAAAGCATAAAAGATTAGATACTAATGAAATGTATGATGTTTTTATGAAAACTTATACAGTGGGAGGAAAGAATATTACTGCTTATGCACCTGTAATGTATAGTAATTTAGAATTAATAGATGGAGAAGTTATTTCGTTTATTCCAGGGTTTGTAAATATACCAGTAGATTGCATATATAGTAAAGGCAGTACTTGTATAAGCGGTTATGAAAATATAGAAACTCTCTATAGAGAATTAATACACAGTAATAAAGGAGATTATATCATTTCTAGTACAGAAGGGACTTATGTAAAATAAAAGAGCGCAAAGTCGCTCTTTTTTATGGTATAATTTTATTAGAATAGAGTGGTAATATGAAATTAATCAGTAAAAATTGTCCAAATTGTGGAGCAAATTTAGCATTTGATGAAAATGATAAAAAGGTAACTTGTAGTTATTGTAAGCAAACAAGTATTATTCAAAAAGATGTACCAACTAAACCAAGTGATAAATATTATGAAAATTATGAACAAAATGGCGATTATAGTGTTTATACTTTGTATATAGAAAAGAATTATGAATTGGAAGATAAAGAGGATATTCATAAACTTTCTGAAATAAAACCAGATATTTATGATTCAATGTATAATACATTAAAACCATCTCCACCAATTTCTTTAAATAGAAAAACAATTGTGATAATTATTTTGGTTTTTCTCGTTACTTTAATTTATGGTGTAGTAACAGATGATGAGTTTAAAAAAATTTATCATAAAGAAGAAAATGAAACAGAAAATTCTATTAAATCGATTTCACAAATAGATGGAAAATCTCTTTATACTATTAAATATAATGCAACCCAAAGCTTAGATACCCGAAAGGATAGGCTTCCCCCTCCTTCTAGATCAGGAGGTTGGGAATATCTTGGTATGTATTTATTAGTTAGTAAAGAGCAATTTAAAGAAAATAATTCTATGTTATACATAATCTGTAAAAAAGAAACAGAATATAATTCTAAACATTTGAATTATTATGGGGTGGCAGCTTATGATAACTTATATTTATTAGATTCGAAGATTGTTTTACCCACAAACTTAGATCCTTTAATAATTCTTCCTGAAATATATTTATCTGATGACCACTATAGATATGTGATGGGTTATGCTAATTTACAAGTTTTATATAATGCCGTTATTAAACCAAAATTAGATATTTATGATGTATTTATAACATCAGGAATGTATGTAGAGTAGGTGATTATATGGAAATTATTCAAAATAAATGTCCTAATTGTGGAGCAGCTATTTCTTACAATAGTACTGATAAAGAAATGATTTGTGAATATTGTAATGCTCATTTTCCTATTTCTAATGGAAAAATAATGGTAAAAAAGACGTTATCTTCTCAAGTTTATACTAAAAGATTTGTAAAAACTGAATGGAGTCTTTTGGAAAAGCTTCCCTATATTATAGCTGCTCATTTGACGATAATTATTTTTACTTTCATGATTTTTTGTCCATTAGTAGTTTCTGTAATTAAAAAGTTTGATAATAAGAAGTATGATGAAATAGTAGAAATTTCTAAGTTAGATATCCAGACAAAAAAATATATTTTTGATGAGTCGTTAAATGCTATTCGCTTTGATGAAGACTCTGGACCAAAAGAAATTTTTCATTATGGTTTTTATTTTTTATCTTCTAAAGACGAAAAAATAAATATGGTTTATGATATTTGCCGGAAAATAGTATATACAAATAATAAGGTGATTATTTCGTATGTTCCTGTTTTATATACTAATTTAAAAGTAAAAAAAGATGGATTTTATCAATATGAAAAACAGGAATATTTTAGTCCTATGAAAGTGATTGAAGATATTAGTGAAAAAGAAATTGCTTATTATGGATATGATAGTATAGAAGAATTATATGATGCCGTTATTAAGCCACAAAAGGATTCATATATAATAGAAGCAACAGAAGGATTATATAAATAGAAAAACATATATGTGTTTTTATTAGAAGGGAATAATAATATGAAATTAATAAGTAAATATTGTCCAAATTGTGGAGCTAATTTAATGGCTTCTGCAGATGCTAAAAAAGTAACTTGTGACTATTGTAAACAAGAAATATTAGTTGAGAATAGAAATAATCTTAGTAAAGAAGAAATCTAACTTGGAAATAACATATTGAAATTTATGATAGTTGTTTTTATTGTTTCTGCTATATTATCTTCACTTATATTTATAATTCCATTACTATTATTTTAATAAAAAAGATGTAGTATAAATCTACGAAATGTTGAAGTACTTATTTAATTATTTGTAGAATCTTAGAAGTTTTTGTTGTAAAATAACGTAAAATAGCTAACTTTGTCGATAACTTTTTATAACAAAGAGGATATCTGTATGATATACTCTTTTTTGTGAGGAGAAAAAATATGAAAGCAAAAGAACAAAATGTATCAAAGGAAACAGTACTATTACTATCCTTTGTGTCAGCTTTAGTATTTTGTAGTTTCGTAGTTAGTTATCAAATTACAGACATTTTATACTTTTTAGTAGTAATTTCATACATAGTGTATTATAAAATAGAAAGAAAAAAAGATATGGAAGAGTAGGTAGAAATTTTTTATTATGGTATAATGTTTTTGGTGATTATATGCTAATAGATACACATTGTCATTTAGAAAAACAATATTATGAAAATATAGAAGAAATCATACAAAGAATGTCTGGTATCATGATAACAGCAGGATGTGACAAAAATTCTAATAAAGAAGTATTGGAAATCATTCGAAAAAGTGCTTCTGTATATGGAGTCATAGGAATTCATCCTGAATTTGTTGAAAGTTATCAAGAGGAAGATCTAAATTGGATAGAAGAACATATTCAAGATTCTAAAATAGTAGGAATAGGAGAAATTGGACTTGATTATCACTTTGATGAATCTTCTAAGGAAAAACAAAAAGAATTGTTTGAAAAACAGATAATTCTTGCGAGAAAATATAAAAAAACAGTAGTAGTACATAGTAGGGATGCTATTTATGATACTTATGAGATTATGATGAAGTATCCAGATGTAAAATATGTTCTTCATTGTTATGGATCTAGTATAGATATGGCAAAACGTTTTCTATCTTTAAATATTAAATTTGGAATAGGTGGCGTTTTAACTTTTAAAAATAGTGAGAAATTAAAGGAGGTAGTAAAAGGGCTTTCTTTAGATTATTTACTGCTAGAAACAGATAGCCCTTATTTAACTCCTGAACCTTTTAGAGGCAAAAGAAATGAACCTAGTTATACAGATATAGTAGCTTCTAAAATCGCCGAAATAAAAGAAATTAGTAAGGAAAAAGTAATAGAAGAGACCGCTTTAAATGCTATCTCTCAATTTGACTTGCCCATTTCTTTATGATACAATTTCGTTAGCTTTAGAGCATTAATGAGGTGACCTTATGGAAATCTATTTGCTGAAGTTAATTGGTAATTGGCTATCTGTTTTTGCAGTATCTTTAGTATCTTTTTTAGGACTAGGTGCTTATCAAGAAAAAGAAATAGATGTAGAAAATACAAGTTATACCAAAACTGTTTCAGTAGTAAATGAAGTAATTCCTTATCAAGTGGAATATGTATATAATTCTTCTAAATCAAAAAGTGCGGAACAAGTAACTTTAGTAGAAGGAGAAGATGGCTTAAGTTATACTTATGATAATGGATTAAAAAAAGTATTACGTAATCCAGTTACTAAAGTAGTAGAAGTAGGAACAGCTAGAAAAGGAGAATATGTTGGAAGACTTACTACCTATGGTTCTGATTGTGCAGGATGCAGTAGAACAGGAACTGTTGCTTGTAAAACAGAGTCAGGTTCCAAGTTTAGTTTAGTAAAAAATGGAATGTATTATAATGATTCTGATTATGGAAAAGTTCGTATTTTAGCGGCCGATTTAAGTGGTTTTCCTTGTGGAACAATGATATTGGTAGATAATGGTCAAATTGATCCATTTTATGCGGTTGTATTGGATACAGGTGGCTCTATGAGAAAAGCTTATAGAAATGGTCAAATATGGATGGATTTAGCGTTCGTTTATCAAAAGGATTCAAAAGGAACAAATACTGGTAGTAAAAATACAAAATTTAGTGTACAAAGATGGGGTTGGTAATTCCATCTTTTTTCTTGTATAAAAAAGATATTTATATTACAATAATAGTGGTGATTTTATGCAGTATTCTCCTAAAAAAATGCAAGATAAACTAGAAGAAAAAAATTTTAAATTAAAAAAGAAGTTTGGCCAGAATTTTATTGTAGACGAAAATATTATTAATAATATTGTGGAAAAAGCAGAAGTTGATAAAGATACTTTAGTAATAGAAGTTGGCCCCGGTGCGGGTTCTTTAACCTATAAATTAGCTAGGGAAGCAAAACAAGTACTGTGCTATGAAATAGATGCTACTTTAAAAGAAGTGTTAGAGTCTAACTTATCAGGATTAGAAAATGTAAATGTTATTTATAAAGATTTTTTGGGAGCTGATGTTTTAAAAGATTTAGAACAATATTATTATGAAGTTAATTAGTGATAGAGTTCCCGTTGATAAAATTGTAGTAATGGTACAAAAGGAAGTAGGAGATCGATTTAAAGCAAAACCAGGTTCTAAAGATTATAATTCGTTGACTGTGTTTTTAAATTGCTATTTTGAAATTTCTAAATTAATGGATGTTAGCAGAAATGTGTTTTTACCAAAACCTAATGTAGATAGCATTATTGTTGAATTTAGGAGTAAAAAAGAAGAGATTAGTGTAAAAGATAAAGATTTGTTTTTTAAATTAGTAAAGGATAGTTTTGTGCAAAAAAGAAAAAATTTGCGTAATAATCTAAAAAATTATCCGTTGGAAAAAATAGAAAAAGTATTAAGTAAGCATAAAATGGATCTAAATGTAAGAGCAGAAGCCCTATCTTTAGACATATTTATAGAAATGGCAAATGAGTTAGGAGAAGAAAAATGAAAAAGATAATAATATTATTTTGTATACTTTTATTATCCGGTTGTGGTGAGAAGAAAGAGCCTTTAAAAGAAACAACAGATACAATTAAAGAGAGTAAGAAGTCTACTGTTAGATTACAAATTTTTAAAATGTTTGAGGAAGCAGAAATGAAATGGACAATGGGATATGAAGGAAATTGCATGCCTGTATCTGATTTAAAAAGTAATCAAGGCGCACAAGGAGTTATTTGCATTGGTGCAGATAATACTCTTTATGCAGATGATATCGAGTATGCAGGATATATTTGTAATGGACAAAAAAGTAATTTAGAATGTGTAGGAGATAATGATGATTAATAAAAAGTGGGACGAGGTATTATTGTCAGAAATGAAAAAGGAATATTTTAAAAATCTTGGTATTTTTGTAAAAAAGGAATATCAAACAAAAACTGTCTTTCCTCCTTATAAAAATATTTTTGATGCTTTAAGATTTACTGATTATGATGAAGTAAAAGTTGTGATTTTAGGTCAAGATCCTTATCATGGACTGGGAGAAGCCAATGGACTTTCATTTTCCGTTCATAATAATGTAAGAAGGCCTCCTTCTTTACAAAATATATTTAAAGAATTAGAAAATGATTTAGGAATAGTAAGAGAAGAAAGTGACTTAACAGATTGGGCAAAACAAGGTGTATTATTACTAAACTCTATTATGACAGTTGAAAAAGATAAACCATTATCTCATAAGAATAGAGGATGGGAGAATTTTACAGATGCAATTATTAAATTATTAAATGAACGAGAAAAACCTGTAATATTCGTATTATGGGGAAGTTTTGCGCGTAGTAAAAAGGAATTAATAACAAATAAAAGACATCCTATTATAGAGTCTGTTCATCCATCTCCACTCTCTGCCAATAGAGGCTTTTTTGGAAGTAAACCTTTTAGTAAAATCAATTATTTTTTAGAACAAAATCATATTGAAAAAATAAATTGGTAATTCGTTGCTTCGTTGACTTTCGCATACTTCTATGATATTATGTACATAGTAAAAATGGGTGATGGCTATGCAAAAAAATATATTTTATTCAATTATTTTTTTCTTTATGACTTTAGCGGGTGGCTTTATATTTTATATCTACTACCAAGAGGCATATATTGTATTAAAAACAGATTTAATTTCTATTACATTAGATAATGAATATTGGACATCTGAAGATGTTGTTGTATCAGTTGATTATCAAAATAAAGATATTAAGATTGACAGTTATTCTTTTGATGGTGGAAAAAATTGGCAATCGAGTAATCAATTTACAGCTTCTGATAATCAAGAACTTCAAATTGTATTAAAAACAAATAATGGAAGAAAATCAAAAGTAATACCATATCGTGTAGAAAATATTGATAAAGACAATCCTGAAATAGAAGTAGATGACATTTTTTATGTAGCGCAAGGAGCTCCTTTTACTTTTGATAATAAATATAAAGTAAAAGATGCAACATCTGGTATTAGAGGAAAAGTTCAATTTGAGCCAGGGTTCATTGATACATCTGAAATAGGAAGTTATCAAGTTCGTGTTTCTGTTGTAGATAAAGCTTTAAATAGTGATAGTAAAAGGTTTACTGTAGAAGTTTTAGATCCGAAAGATCCACATTTAAAAGATTTGACAGAAGGCGGAACAATTTCTGTAACTGGATTAACATTAAGTGCTACTAAATTAAGCTTAGTAAAAGGAAGTACTACAAAAGTAGAGGCTATTGTAAAACCTAGTCGTGCTTCCAATAAAAATGTTACATGGATAAGTACTAATGAAAATGTTGCTACCGTGAAAGATGGATTAATTACTGCTCTTAAACCAGGGTCTGCTACTATTCGAGCAACAACGGTAGATGGCGAAAAGTCATCTGATATTCGTCTAATAGTAACAGATCAAAAAGTAGAAGTAACAAAAATTGAATTAGATAGGTCATCTGATACAGTGACAACTGCTTATGGTTCTATTACTTTGGTTGCAACGGTAAGTCCAGAGAATGCTACGGATGCAAGTGTTAGATGGAGTAGTAGTAATCCAAATGTTGCCATTGTAGATTCTAAAGGAACTATTACTATTCGTGGTGAGGGAGTAACACAAATTAATGCTACAACTTCTAATAATAAAGTAGCAACTTATACTTTAACGGTAACAGATAATTATACATTCCAAGTAAAAGAATTCCGTATGGAAACCGGTGAATTAATGGGCTATACTATTAAAATTTATCAAAATGGTGTAGATGTAACGAACCAAGTAACCGCTATTATGGAACCATTTACTGCTCAAAATACAGCTCGTGCAGACGAGATAGAGATTACAATGGGTAATTATGCTTTATTAAAAGATTCTATTGTATTTATGAAGGGCAAAAAATATACAGCGACAAGATAAAAGTAAGATTTTGTATCTTACTTTTTCTTGTATAAAAAGTCTTTTTATATTACAATAACATTGGTGGTTATATGAATGAAGTTTATTCATTTTTACAAGAAAATATAAATTTGAGCGAAAGCCAATATTTAGTAATTGGAGTTTCTGGTGGTGCAGATTCTATGGCTTTACTTCATATTTTAATGAAATATTGTGAAAATTCACTTTGTCAAATTGTTTGTGTTCATATTCACCATAATCTTCGAAAAGAAAGTGACTTTGAACAAGATTTTGTAAAAAAGTATTGTGAAAAAAATCATCTTTTATTTGAGACCACTAGATTGGTTTATGAAGATAAATTTACAGAAAGTATTGGTAGAGAAAAAAGGTACCAATTTTTTGAAAAGATATTAGAAAAATATCAATCTCAATATTTATTTACTGCTCATCATGGTGATGATTTAATGGAGACTATGATGATGAGACTTGTAAGAGGCTCTTCATTAAAAGGAATATGTGGAATTGTTAAAACAAGTAAAAGAGAAAAATATACTATTTTAAGACCTTTATTATATTTAACAAAGGAAGAAATTTATCAATATGTTTTAAAAAATGCAATTCCTTATGTAGAAGATAATAGTAACCAGGATAGCCACTACACTAGAAACCGTTATCGAAAAGCGATATTACCTTTTTTAAAAGAGGAAAATGAGAATGTTCATTTAAAATTTTTAGAATGTAGTGAAGAGTTACAAGAAACCTTAGAATATATAGAGAATATTGTACAAAAAAGGTATGAGAAAATAGTGGTAAATGAAAGATTGAGATGGAATTTATTCGTACAAGAAGAAGTGTTGGTTCAAAAGGAGATTTTGAAAAAATTTCTATTTCAAATTTATCAAGAGGATATTATAAAAATTACAAAGAATCATGTACGTATTCTGATGAACTTTATAAAAGAAGGAACTGTCAATTCTTTTCTTGATTTTCCAAATCATTATCAAGTAATAAAAACTTATGATGAGATTTTATTTACAAAAGAATCAAAAAGTACTAATTATTGTTATCCTTTAGAAGGAAAAGTAGATTTACCAAATAATCATTATGTAGAAGTTTTAACGGAAAGTGATGAAACAACTAATTTTGTAACTTATTTAGATAGTTCTATGCTATCTTTACCACTCTATGTTAGAAATTGCTGTCCTGGAGATAAAATGTCTGTTAAAAATATGCAAGGGCATAAAAAAATAGGGGATATTTTTACAAATGAAAAGATTCCTGCCTCAGAACGAAAAATGTGGCCTGTAGTTGTTGATAACAACGGACAAATAATTTGGTTACCTGGACTAAAAAAAACGCAATTTGATAGGAAAAAAACTGGAATTTATGATATAATACTAAAGTACTATTAAAGAAGGGAGTTTTTTATGAATAAAAAAGCAGTTAAAAGAAGTGCATTATCATATTTATTTTTATTCATTGTAATTATAGGGGTTATGTATTTTATTAATGTATTAAATACAAAAGTAAATACGTTATCCTACAGTGAATTTATTCAAGTAATGGAAGAAGGAAAAGTAAAGGATGTTACTATTACACCTTCTAGTAGCGCTAGTGTTTATGAATTAACTGGTCAGTTAGAGGGATATAGTAAGAATGAATCTTATTATGTAAAAGCACCTTTAACAGATTCAACTATTAAAGAATTATATGCTGGTAGAGATGAATATGGATATAAAGTAGAAACTACAAAAGATCCAGAGTCTAGTCTTTTATTAGCATTATTTGTAAATGTTTTACCAATCGTACTACTAGTGGGAGTAGGAATCTATTTCCTTTCTAAACAAATGGGTAGCGCTAATAAATCTATGGATTTTGGAAAAAGTAGAGCTCGTTTGAATGATGATAGAAAGAAAGTTACTTTTGATGATGTAGCAGGATTAACAGAGGAAAAAGAAGAAGTAGCAGAATTAATAGAATTCTTAAAGTCACCTAAAAAATTTCAAAAAATGGGCGCTAGAATTCCAAAAGGAGTATTGCTTGTAGGTCCTCCAGGAACTGGTAAGACTTTACTTGCAAGAGCAGTAGCAGGAGAGGCAAATGTACCATTCTATTATATTAGTGGTTCTGACTTCGTAGAATTATTTGTTGGAGTAGGTGCTTCTCGTGTAAGAGATATGTTTAAACAAGCAAAGCATAATGCTCCATGTTTAATCTTTATTGATGAAATTGATGCTGTTGGACGTCAAAGAGGAGCAGGTTTAGGTGGAGGTCACGATGAACGTGAGCAAACTTTAAATCAATTACTTACTGAGATGGATGGCTTTGGTGAAAATGAAGGAATTATTGTTATTGCTGCAACTAATAGACCAGATGTATTGGATCCAGCTTTATTACGTCCAGGTCGTTTTGATAGGCAAGTTACTGTAAATTTACCAGATGTGAAAGGTAGAGAAGAGATTTTGGCAGTTCATGCTAAAGGAAAGACTTTTGCAAAAGGTGTTAAACTAGAGAATATTGCTAAACGTACAGTAGGTTTTAGTGGAGCAGATCTTGAAAATTTATTAAATGAAGCAGCTTTACTTACTGTAAGAAGAAATAAAGAGGCTATTACAATGGCTGAAGTTGATGAAGCTCATGACCGTGTATTAATGGGACCTGCTAAAGTTACTAAGAAATATACAGAAAAAGAAAAACGTACAGTAGCTTACCATGAGGCAGGACATGCCGTTGTAGGTATTAAACTTGAGGGAGCAAATGAAGTTCAAAAAATAACTATTATTCCAAGAGGTACAGCAGGTGGTTATAACTTAATGCTTCCAAGAGAAGAAACGTTCTTAGAAACTAAAAAAGAATTGTTAGAAACTATTAGTGGTTTACTTGGTGGACGTGTCGCAGAAGAATTAGTTTTTAATGAAGTAACAACTGGTGCTCATAACGATTTTGAAAAGGCTACAAAAATAGCTCGTGCAATGGTTACAGAGTATGGTATGAGTGATTTAGGACCTGTTCAATTTGAACATCAAGAATCAAGTGTGTTCTTAGGAAGAGATTATAATAAAAGTAGAAATTTCTCAAGTCAAGTTGCTTTTGAGATTGACCAAGAACAACGTAAAATTATTAATGAATGTTATGAAAAAACGAAAAAGATTATTTCTGAAAACAGAGATTTATTAGATTTAATTGCTAATACTTTATTAGAGTATGAAACAATTACAAAAGAACAAATTGAATATTTAGTAGAGCATGGATGTATGCCAGATTTGGATAACGAAATAGATAAGAGTGACTTTAAGGAAGCCTCTATCGAAGACTTATCATTAGACGATTTAAGAGAATTAGCAAGAGAAAAGAAAGTTAAAGGCTATGCAAAGATGGAAAGAGAAGAACTACTAGAGGCATTAAAAGAAAAAGAGGATGAATAAAATCCTCTTTTTTATATGGTTATAAAATATTCTAATATAATGTCTTGTTCTAAAGGTAACATTTTATTTTTAGAATTTTGAAAAAATAATTTTTTGATACCTCTATTAGTTAATTCTTCTTTCAATTTTGAAAAAAATAAATTTTTTCTTCTATCTTGTAATAATGTAGAATATTCTTCTAATTCTATTAATTGTGCTTCTTCTTCATTAAAAATTTCTATACTGGCACTTTCTAAAATAATGCTGTCTCCATTTTCTTCCATGATTCTTTCAATTAATTTTTTTTCTACTAAATCTTTTAGACTATCTAAATAGGTATATAAATCTAGTTGCAAAGTAAAAAAAGTTACATTATTAAATAAGAATAAATCGTTATTAGTACGTTTAATTTCTTTTAGTTTTCGTCTTTTCCGATCAGAATTCATTTCTACGATTTTAAAATAGCTAGGCACATTTTCTATTTTCTCTTTTTTTAATGGTAAATAAGTGTCACCATTTTTTTTCGTTAATTTGAAACCTATTTCTAGTAAGCTAGAATTTTCTTTAGAATAGATTTTTATCATTTGTGCATTATATTTTTTAGCGGTAATAATTAAATATTTTTTTACAAATTGGAAAAATTCTAAATCATTTACGATAGTTTGAATTCCAAGCGGTATACAAAAGATTTTTTTTTGATTTTCCATTTGAATAAAAACTTTTACACAGGCTACTAATTTTCTATCTTTAGCAAAACCAAGATAAAAACAATCTTTATTAGAGCTTCTTTTTTGACCTAACTTTTTTTCTTGAACAAATTTTTTATATTGATCTTCTCTTAAATCTTCTACAAATTGATACATATACCAACACCCCACATTAGTATACATGAAAATGTTCAGAAATGGAAGAAACTTGTTTTATTTTTCTATTAATAGTATAATTGATACGATAGAAAGGGATGAAAGCATGAAAAAAGATAATTTTTTACGTGGTGCTTTTGTAGCAACTTTCTGTCTTATTTTAACGAAGATATTAGGAGTACTCTATGTTATTCCTTTTTATTCTATTATTGGATCAAATGGAAGTGTTATTTATGGTTCTTCTTATAACATATATGCAATATTTTTAAATTTATCAACGATAGGGCTTCCTTTAGCAATCAGTAAAATGGTAAGTGAATATCACACTTTAGGATACGAATATACGAAACGGAGAACTTATCAACTAGCAGGAAGAATCATGATTATTTCTTCTATAATAACAACTTTTTTATTAATTATTTTTGCGCCTATTTTATCAAAATATATTATTAATTTTTATGATTACACACCTTTAGCGCGTTCTGTTGGTGCTGAACTAATTGCTTATGGAAATATTTTAAATGGTCAATATTTAATTCGTGAAATTACTTTTGTAATTAGAATTTCTGCTTCTGCTATTTTCTTTGTAACTTTAATTAGTATGATTCGCGGATATTTGCAAGGAATGAAATATATCCAAGCTTCTTCTATTTCTCAAGTATTAGAACAAGTAGTTAGAGTTATTGTCATTTTATTAGGATCTTATTTGTGTATAAAGGTATTTCATACCTCTTTGGGAATAGCTGTTGGTGTTGCTGTATTTGGCGCCACTATAAGTGCGATAGCAGCCTTTTTCTACTTAAGAAGAAAGAAAAATCAAATTGTAGAAGTAGATGTACCTAAACATGAGGAAGAAAAAAAGATTACGGATAAATATTTATTTAAAAAAATTATTCGTTATACTATTCCTTTAATTGTTATGGAAATTGTAGGTTCTTCTTTTCAGTTAGTAGATATGTTTACGGTTGTAAATACTCTTACGAATGTAGCAAATTATACATTGACAGATGCCTCTGTTATTATGAATATTGTAACTACTTTAGGTACAAAATTAAATGTTATTGTTTTGGCAATTGCTAATGGTATTATTATTAGTTTATTACCAAGCTTGACTAGTGATGTAGTTGCTAAAAATATTGTGGAAGTAAAAAGAAAAATTAATAAAACTTTACAAATCATTTTATATATTACCATTCCAATGGCAGTCGGTTTATCCTTTTTGGCAGAACCTGTTTGGACTATTTTTTATGGAAAATCTTTTTATGGGCCAAAAGTTTTTACTGTTAGTATTTTTGTAGCTGTTTTCTGTAGTGTATTTACTAATGTAAATGTTATTATGCAGTCTCTTAACAGATATAAAAAGATGTATATTGGATTATTTGTTGGATTCTTCTTTAATACTGCTCTAAATGTCCCATTTATGATTTTATTTCATAAAATAGGACTTCCAATTTATTATGGGAATTTATTTGCTACTATGCTAGGATATTCTATTACTATTTGTATTAGTTTACGAGATATAAAAAAGACA
>CAZRIC010000003.1:8773-9385 GCA_964600095.1 uncultured Muribaculaceae bacterium | reverse complement strand
TTGTTTATGAAAATACCTAAAAATTGGAAAACCATTTTATGTATTCTTTTATGTTGTTTAGTAATGGTTTTAGTTCTTTCTGGTTTAACCTATGTTATTCCAATAACAGGTTACGGTAGAGGAATGTCTATTGTAATAACAATTATTTATGCGATTGTTGGAGCAGTTGTTTATTTTGGTACAACGTATTTAACAAATACTTTTCAAACTGTAATAGGAAAAGAATTGGCTCAATCTATATTGAAACGTAGAAAATAATGATATAATAAAATTAGAGGTGAAATATGAAAATAGGGATTGCAACAGATCATAGAGGTGTAGAAATCAAACAGGAATTGACAAAATATTTAGAAGAATTAGGATACAATGTTATTAATTATGGAACAGATACTAATGAATCAGTAGATTATCCTAATTATGCATTTAAGGTAGGCGAAGCAGTAGTAAGGAAAGATGTGGATTTTGGTGTCTTAATTTGCGGTAGTGGAATTGGTATGAGTATTGCCTGCAATAAAGTTCCTGGAGTTAGATGCGCTAAAGTAAATGACACATGGGAAGCAAAAGTAACTAGAATTGACAATGATGCTAATGTAATAGCAGTAGGATCTAGGC
>CAZRIC010000003.1:0-8763 GCA_964600095.1 uncultured Muribaculaceae bacterium | reverse complement strand
AGTTAAAAGAAATTCTAAAAGTATTTTTAGAAACGGAGCATCCTCCAGTAGAAAGACATGACCGTAGAATTGGGTTGATTGATAGCTATCATGTTTAAATTAGCATTATATATTGTTACTCTTCCTGTTGTCATTTGGTCATT
Organism: uncultured Muribaculaceae bacterium; assembly: GCA_964600095.1. GTDB lineage: Bacteria > Bacillota_I > Bacilli_A > RF39 > UBA660 > UBA5578. The sequence continues at coordinate 8,620 of CAZRIC010000003.1, read as the reverse complement.
AGAAGCGGTTAAAATAGAACAGTTATTTAGACAGGGAAGAGTTTTACAAATTCGTGTTTTTTACTTAATTGCTAGTTTTTCTCTAGATTATTTAGTAGTAAATTTTTTCTATGATTTTGTACTTCAAACAAGATTAATATAGTAGTATGTTTCAAAAGGAGGAAATCCATGAAGAAAGTACTACTTTTTTCTTTTTTATTTGTATTGATACCAACAATTGTTATCTGTTACTTTTTTAAAGAAGAAGAAAAGGAATTTTATTTTTCTTCTAATACCATGGTTAGAATAAAACGGTCTAAGACAGGTAAAATAGATATAGTTCCTTTAGAAGAGTATATTATTGGAGTAGTGGCAGGAGAAATGCCTGTTAGTTTTAAAGAGGAAGCTTTAAAAGCTCAAGCAGTTGTATCTAGAAGCTATGTTATGTATCAAATAAGCAAAAATACAAAAAAGGATTATGATGTTTTAGATACTGTTTTAAATCAAGTATATATTGATAGTGACACTTTAAAATCAAAGTGGAAAGAAAAGTATGATGAATATTATAATAAAGTAATGAAAGCTGTTTTAGATACTGCTTATCAATATATTGTGTATAATGATAAAATTGCTGAAACTTTGTTTTTTTCAACTAGTTCTGGTTATACAGAAAATAGTGAAGATGTCTTTATTTCAAAAGTTCCTTATTTGCGAAGTGTAGAGAGCAAATGGGATAATGTCGCGCCTACTTTTCAAAGAGTTATAAAATATTCACATGATGATTTTTTAGGATTACTAAGTCTTCCTTCTTCTAGTGAAATTGTTGTAAAAGTGCTAGAAAGTACAAAAGCTGGAAGAGTGAAAAGTATTCAAATTAACGGTAAAAAGTATACAGGAAAAGAAGTAGTATCTTTATTAAAACTAAAATCCGCTAATTTTTCAGTAGAAGAGAGTAATCACATTGTCACAATTACAACAAAAGGATATGGACATGGAGTTGGTATGAGTCAATATGGTGCAGAGGGAATGGCTAAAGAAGGATATACCTACGATCAAATCATTAAACATTATTATACAGGTGTAGAAATAAAAAAAATAAAAAATTAGTATAAAAGACAAAAATTAGCTCACACTTTTAATAGAGGTGAGAAAGTAATGAAATTTTTAACAAAACCAGTTGTATATTCGCTTTATGGATTAAGTGTAGCACTTATTATAATAGGGTTGGTAATTATGGGGAAAGGATCAAAATTATCACCAGTAGCTGAACCAAATCATGCTTATAATATTTTAAATAAGGTTACTTTGCCAGTAGTAAAAGAACAAGATAATAAAATTGGTAGACCTTATACAGATATGAATGTCACAATCGCACAGAATTATTATGATTATAGGGCATCAGAGGAAGAACAAAAAAAGGCTTTAATTTATTATCAAGACACTTATATTCAAAGTACAGGAATTAGTTATCAACTAGAAGGAACTTCTTTTGATGCTGTTGCTGTATTAGATGGAGAAGTAATAGAAGTAAAAGAAGATGCATTACTTGGAAATACTGTTACCATTAAACATTCTTCTAATATAACAAGTGTTTACCAAAGTATTACTGACATAACTGTTCAAAAAGGAGAAACTGTTCAGAAGGGTATGAAAATAGGAATGTCAGGAAAGTCAAATATTAATGCTGATTTAGGAAATCATTTATATTTTGAACTAATAATTGATAATATATCTGTAAATCCAGAAGAGTATTATGATAAAACATTATAATACTCTTTCTTTTTACATATATTGATATTAGAGGTGATATATGAATTCTAAAATAGCAAAAAGAGTACTCTTGGAAGCTAAGCATATTTTAGATACAAAAGATACAATAAGAACCATTTCTAATATTTTTCATGTATCTAAAAGTACTGTTCATAAGGATTTACACGAGCGACTTTTAGAAATAGATCAATACCAATATCAACAAGTAGATGAAATTTTGAAATATCATACTAATGTTAGACATATCCGTGGAGGAGAATCTACACGAAAAAAGTATGAAAAATTAGACACAAACTAAGGGAGTTATGATATAATAGAAACCATTGTGGGTGGTTTTATGGTTGATAAGGTTATTGGAATTGATTTAGGGACAACAAATATACGGATTTATAAAAGAAAAAAGGGTATTATTTTAAAAGAACCTAGTGTAGTAGCTTTAGATAAGGAAACAAATGAACCAATAGCATTTGGTTATGAAGCTAAAATTATGTTTGGAAGAACTCCCGATAAAATTGAAATAATAAGACCAATACAAAAAGGGGTAATCGCTGATTTTGAAATGGCTGAGCAGTTATTAAGTTACTGTATTCGTAAGGCAAAAGTAAGAAATGTGTTTTTTAAATCAAAAATGATTATTGGTAGTCCATTACGTATTACAAAAGTGGAAGAAAATGCTGTAAGAGAAGCAGCAGATCATCTTGGCTCTAGGAAAGTGTATTTAGTGGATTCTATTAAAGCAGCTTCTTTAGGTGCTGGAGTAGATATATCTAGACCAGATGGAAATATGATTATTGATATGGGTGGTGGAGTAACAGATTTAGCAATACTATCTTTAAATAGTATTATTAAAGGGAAAACTATTGATATAACAGGAGAGCTATTTGACAAGAGAATCGTTTCTTATTTAAAAAATAAATATAAATTATTAATAGGAGAAAAAACAGCCGAAGAAATTAAAATAGAGGCAGCTTCTTTATTTGGAGAAGAAATTAAATCAGAAGTTAGAGGAAGAGATTTAATTACTAATTTGCCACATACAATAGAAATAACTTCTAATGATATTACAGATGCTTTGCAAGAAGATATTTATGAATTAATTGAAATTATTAAAGAAATGCTTGGAGATGTTCATCCAGAGATTGCTGCAGATATTGCTAAAAGAGGAATTATTTTAACAGGTGGTTGTTCTTCTTTAAGAGGATTGGCGGAACTATTATCCTTTGAATTAGATATCCCCGTTAGAGTAATGAAAGATAGTGTGAATGCGGTAGCAGAAGGATTAGGAATTTTATCAGAAAATATTCATTCCATTCCTGAAAGATAATAATAATTGTATAAAAAAGTATGAACTTATTTAGTTCATACTTTTTCTATTGTATTTTTGTTCATAATAGTCTTTTAATTCTTGGAACCTAGTATAATGAACAACTTCCCTTTGTCTTAAAAAAGAAAGTGGTCCAAGTAAGTCAGGATCAGTTGTAATATTCATTAAGTTTTCATATGTTACTTTAGCGCGTTGTTCAGCAGCCATATCACTGACTAAATCAGCTAAGTAATCTCCAGTAGCTTCAATATAGGCAGAGGTAAATGGTACTCCTTCATTATCAACAGGAAATAATGCATGATCATACTGTATGTAGTGACTAGTTAATCCTGCTTCTTCTAGTTCTTCAATAGATGCTCCATCCATTAACTGATATACCATGGCAGCTATTATTTCAATATGGGCGAGTTCTTCAGTTCCAATATCAGTAAGTAGTGCTTTTCCTCTTTCATCTGGCATCGTAAACCTTTGATTTAAATATCTCATAGCAGCAGCAAATTCTCCATTAGGTCCCCCGTATTGTGCAAGTAAATATTTAGCCATTCTTAAATCTTTCTTTTGAATATTGACAGGATATTCTAATTTTTTTACATATTTCCACATAATTTAAGCCTCCCATGGCCATGGATTGCTATCCCAATTCCAAGGCACTACCTTTAGGGAATTACTACTCATAGTAAGCGCTCCATAATTTTCTTCATACTTTCTTAAAATATTTTTCTTTTCTTCTAAGAAATTATTATATAATTCAATCATTTTTTGATTATCTGGATGAATATCTAAATATAATCCAATATCAATAAGAGCAAAATCAAAAATATCAATATATGTTAATAACTCTGCTTGTTCATTCATTGGCTTTATATCATAAATGCGGCCATATTGGTCAAATAATTCAGGAAACATATTACCACGAATAAAACCTTGGTATGGCTCATATAATTCTATTTGCTTATTATACATTCTATAAAACTCACTATAGTTTATGAGAAAAAAGGTTATTTGACATGGTATTAAAGATATTCGTTACATTTTTTTCAAAATAAGGTATAATGATAATAGGTGAATAGTATGAATTGTAAGAATTGTGGATTTATGAATAATGAAAAAAATAATTTTTGTGTAAAATGCGGTAGCAGTTTAAAGCCTAAAAAGGATAATTACGTAAGAATAGCAGTTATTATTGTAGTTACCTTTTTAACTCTTGCAACATTAGTAGTAACTTTATTTCTTTTATTTTTTAAAAAAGTTATTTTAGATACTTTTACTCCACACTTTCAAGAGATGCATTCTAGTGAGGAACTTCTTTCAACTCTTGATAATTTAGATTGTAGTACAATTTATAATTATTATATTAGAGAAGAAGCAACCCAAACAAAAGATGATTCAAAAAGCTGTAAGCTAAAAGATAAGTATATAGTGTTAAATGAAGAAATTGTTGCAGATGAAAATCATAATGATGCTAGAAAAATTGATCTAAAATTGAAAGACTACGATGTTGAATTTAGTATCCAGTCTGCAAAAATGTGTACTAGTGAATTTTCTGCTACTTGTATAAAAACAGAATATGTTATGATTACAGATTATCGAGATAAAGCAACTGAATATTTTTATAATCAATATAGTGCAGAAAATAGTAATAGTGTTTGTAATGGTTCTTCTGCTGATGAAGATTGTTCTATAAAAAAAGAAGAGGATATTGAAGAAGTAGTTAAATATATTTTTGGATATATTCAATATTTAAATAATTTGGATTTGCGATTTTTACCTAAATATAATCTAATGTCTATAGAATACCCTGCTAAAGTCTATAGTAGTGGAGGAGTATATAGAACTTACGTTTATCCTAGACTTGAAAATGGAAAATATAATGTATATATATTGGAAAACGGAGATTATAGATTAGTAGATGAGGGTGGGCTAAAAGATTATCTATTAAAATGTGCCCATGAACAAGAAGTATTTTAAATAGAAAAAAAGAAATTTCTATATTTGTTAAGTATAGAAATTTTCTTTTTCAAATTTGTGGAAATACTTGATTTTTTTGCTTTTTATGGTATAATTTAATATGTACTTTTGTACATGGCGTGATTGGTGAAGTGGTTAACACGGCGGATTGTGGTTCCGTTATGCAAGGGTTCGATCCCCTTATCGCGCCCCACTTATGATATATGGAGCACGTATTTGTGCTCTTTTTTTGTCTAAAAATTTGTTTATTATTTTTTTAAAATAAAATATGTGTTAGAATAGTATTAGATAGAATAAAATAAGAAATATGTAGAATACTAAGAATCAGTAAGAGGTGATAGAAATGAAAAAGAAAATAGTACTTTTTACTTCTATTATTTGTGTTTTGTTAATAGGAACTTTCTTTATGTATTGGCAAAATAATAATAATAGTAAGATAAAAAATAAAAAAAGTAACAATACTTCCACAATTTCTCAGAATAATAGTAGTAATAATTCTTCTTCTATTATTGAAAGTAATTCTAATACTAATTCAGATATTAGTAGTAATTCTAATACAACAACAAATATTAGTACGAATACCAATACAACAAGTAATACAAATAAACCAACAAATAGCAATAAACCAAGTAATACAAATAAGCCATCTAATAGTAATTCTAATGTTACAAAACCATTAACAGCAGCTGAAAAAACAGAAGAGGCATTGAAAAAAATGACTTTGGATGAAAAAATAGGTCAAATGCTAATTATTTCAGTTAATGGAAAAAGTATGACTAGTAGTATTAAAAATGCAATTAAACAGTATAAGCCTGGTGGTGTTATTTTATTTGCTTCAAATCTTGATGATTATCAGACTACTATTAATTTTATTAGTGATATGAAAAAGAATAGTACTATTCCCCTTATTGTTGCAGTGGATCAAGAGGGTGGTAGTGTTCAAAGACTATCTGCTATTACAGGAAAAAAAGCAACCTATATTCCTGCTATGCAAGATGTAGGAAAAACTGAAGATGAAAATTTAGCTTATAGTATAGGAACAGTTATAGCAGAAGAACTACTTTCTCTTGGATTTAATATGGACTTTGCTCCTGTATTGGATGTAAAAGTATCTGACGCTTATATTAGTTCAAGAAGTTTTAGTACTAATCCTGAAATTGTTTCTAAAATGGGAATTTCTCTTTCTAAAGGAATTGAGAGTAAGGGAGTTATACCTGTATATAAACATTTTCCAGGACATGGAAGTACTGTAACGGATTCCCATTATGATTTACCGCTATTATCTAAGACAAAAGCAGAATTGTATGCTGTTGATTTAATTCCTTTTCAAAAGGCGATTCAAAATAATGCAAAAGTAATTATGATAGGGCATTTAGCAGTTCCAAAAGTTACAAAAGATAATACTCCTGCATCGTTGTCTAAAGTTTTAATTACAGATTTATTAAAAAAGGAAATGGGATATAAAGGATTAGTTATTACCGATTCTTTGCAAATGAAAGGTATTACAAATCATTATAGTGAAAAGCAAATTTATGAAATGGCTATTAATGCTGGTGTTGATATCTTATTGATGCCAACAAGCCCTAAAAGAGCTATTAATAATATTAAATCAAGTATTAAAGAGGGTAAAATAAAGGAAAGTCAGATTAATGAATCTGTTAGAAAGATATTAATGCTAAAATATACAACCCTTAAAGAAGATAAATTATCTATCAATTATTTAGGTAGTAAAGCTCATCAACAAATTGTTAATAAAGTAAAATAAGGAACAAGATAAATTGTTTCTTTTTTCTATTTAATAATGTTATAATAAATAAAAGGATGTGAAATATGCAAAGAAATTATATTATTATTCATGGAAGTTTTGGAACTCCTTTTGTAAATTGGTTTCCATGGCTACGAAGTGAAATAGAAAAAAGAGAATTAGAAGTATATACCCCAGATTTTCCAATTGGAACAAAATATCAAAACTATGAAAATTGGTCTAAGTTATTAGATAGTTATGTTAGTGCAGGTATTTTAAATGAGAATACAGTTATTTATGCACATTCGATTGCTCCAGTTTTCATCTGTAAATTTTTAGTGGATAGAAAAATAAAGGTAAAAAGATTAGTATTAGTATGTGGATTTAATAATTATCTGGGAATTAATGAAGACTATGATACAGTAAATAAAACAATGTACTTTGATAATTTAGAAGATGTTAAAAATTATTGTTCTGATATTATTTGTTTTTATACAGAAAATGATCCTTATGTTAAATATGATGTAGAAAAAGAGTTTGCAGATAGTATTGCTACTAAAGTAGTAGTAATAAAAGATGGTGGTCATTTAAATGCAGAATCTAATTATGAAAAGTTTGATGAATTATTAGAATATTTATAGAGAGTAGTTAGAATTAGAAACAGTTTTTCTATCTTTTGCAAATATTTCTAATTTTTGTTAGAATATTATTGTAGAAAGGAGTTAAAATAGTGGAGAAGAAAAATAAAATATTCATAGGAATTATTGTTGCTTTAGCTTTAATAGTAGTAGGTTTAAGTGTCTTTGTCGTTTATGATAAAGTGTTAAATAAGAACGAAAAAACAGACTCTACTGACAATCCAAGTAGCAGTACTAATAGTCGTACAGAAAGATTATTAACAGAAGAGCAAGCTCTTGAGGAAGGGAAAAAATTGTACGATAAGGCTACAGAAATATATGAAATTTGGCAACTTTATCCTTATTGTGGATTAAATCCAAATGAGTACGAGGGAGATACTGAGGCTTTAGGCGATTCAGAGTTAGGAAATGGTGAATACTATAAATCTAATTTTTCTAGCTTGGAGGACTTAAAAAAATATTTAACGCAATGGTTATCAGAGGACATTGTAAATTCAAAAGTAGTTAAAGAATTTAAAGTCGACGGAGAAGTTGAATATAATTATGTTGAAGATTTGTCTTTACTAAAAGGAAATGAAAAATATGCGTATGTTGACTATGTATTAAAAGATAATGCTTTATATTGTAGGTTAGAGACAGGAAAAGGTTGGATGTCTTCTTATTATGGTTATGATATAAAAGTAGATTCTATAGAAGAAGATAAAATCGTATATACAGTAACTTCTAAATATATTAAAGAAAGTTCTGAATGTAGTGAGAACTGTAAAGATGAAGATTTAAATTATAAAGATACTAAATTTGTTATCGAAAGAAATTCTTCTGGAAAATTTGTCGTTACTAACTATACATTTTATGAATAAGAAAAGTATAAAGCATTTGCTTTATACTTTTTATTTTGTTTCTTCGTCTATCCAATCTAAATAACACTGTATACCGTTATCTATATCAACGGAGAATATTTCTGGTACTTCATAAGTATGAAGTTTTTCTATTTCTGCTTCTACTTCTTTATAAAGAGATTTTTTTGTCTTCATTTGTAAAAGAAACTCTTTACTCCTTTCAATTTTACCATTCCACCAATAAGAAGACATAATCTCCTTTTTTTGAACACTACTTACTAATCTTTTTCTAAGTAGTTCTTCGATGATTTTTTGCGCTATAAATTCATTATCAATAGCAGTTGTAATGATACAAAAT
>CAZRIC010000002.1:25130-25421 GCA_964600095.1 uncultured Muribaculaceae bacterium | reverse complement strand
CTAGTTGGGAAAACCGCTCTTGCACTCGTAATCTTATCTCCTTGAATAATTACTCCACCATCATGTAATGGATTGTTTGGAAAGAAAAGAGTTACTAATAATTCACTAGATATATCAGCATATATTTTCTTTGACTTTTCAATATAGTCATTTAAACTATTATCTCTTTCAATAATAATAAGGGCCCCTGTTCTAGTTTTTTTCATAGCTTCCATTGCTGTTACTATTTCATAAACAACTTTTTCTCTTTCATCTACTGTAAGAACTTTATGACGGCCAAGTAATTGGCTA
>CAZRIC010000002.1:0-25120 GCA_964600095.1 uncultured Muribaculaceae bacterium | reverse complement strand
AATTTCAGGTTGAAAGATTACAATAATAGCTAAAATTCCCCATTCTAATACATAGTCTAATAGATATCCTATTGTTACTAAATTAAAAATCTTACTAATTAAAACTAATGCGACGATAAAAATAATTCCTTTAAAAAGAAGAATCATTTTAACATTTTTTCTTAAACTTTTTAATACATAATAAAGTACTAACCAAACCAGTAAAATATCAATAAATTTTCTGGCTAAATCCACTATCATATTTTCCCTCCATAACTAATCACTAGCATAATCTATTATAACACAAGACATCCTATTTTCCAAATGTTAGAAAGAAATTTTTTCAAATAAAAAAATGGATAATATATCCATTAATTTTCTTGATAAAGACCTAAATGATAAGCTTCTATATTATATTTTTTTAAATAAAGTTCCACATACCCTATTGTTACTTTGACATCTTCTTCACGCAATAATTGATTTTCTTTTAAAATATCAATTAATATCTCTTTATACTTTTTTCCTTCTTCATCTGTAATAGAATTTTGATCCACATCATATTCGATTTCTAGAAAATATCCTAAATTATCAATCTCGTCTAATACCATAGTAATATTTTCACCAATTTTATAAGTTTTACGATTTTTTATAATGGGTGCCAAAACAATGAGATTCTTTTTAAACTCTTCATAGTTAGTGAAAGAAATATCAAGCTTTAAATTATGAAACACTTCTTCTATTTTAGAAGATGGGAAAGGATTAAAAGAAAATCTAGTTTCTTTACAATAAAGATGCGTTAAATCATTTGTACTTAATTTAAAATCTAACTTTTCTTGATTTCTAATACGTAAAAAGTTTCCTTTCTTTAATAAATCATAATTTTTTGTATCATAGTAAATGTCTTCTTCCTTTCTTTCTTCAATAAGAGGAAATTCTACTTTTGGAAAACTCTTTAATTTATATTTTAATTCAACTTCTATCATATTAGCCTACTTTCTATAATAAATATTCCCCTGGTATTCTTTTCTATCTTCAAAATTTTCTAATTTTCCATTTATATAAAATTCTACCTTCAATCCTAAAGAATTTCCTATAGAATATGGAATATCGATAGATTTTGGTATCATATATAAACCTTTTTTACCTTCTTCTTTTGAAAAATCATAAGATATTCTTAGTATATTTCCTTGGATATGAGCTACATAATTCTGAATAAATTTAATAGAAGAGACCCTACCTAAAGTACGTTCTTCACACATATCTATTTTATCTGATATTGCTAAAAAAGAACCAATAACACTAGTAGCATGTTTACCACTTCCATGAGTAGATATAGCTTCACATATAATTTTTATTTCTTCATCCGTCAAAAAATTAAATTTTCGCAAAAAGGAAGAGGCTAGATTACTACCATTTTCAGCATGTTTATCTTTACCATATATCATTCCAATGTCATGAATTAATCCTGCTACATAACCAAGAAAACAAGTATTTTCATCTTCTCCATATTCTTTTAATAAGATATAAGTAGTATTCGCTACCCTATTCATATGATTTTTTCCATGATCCAAAGCAACTTTATTATTAAAAGATGAAGAATTAGCAAATTCCATTTCTACTTTTGCTATTTTGTCCATCCATGTAAGATATTCTTCATCAGTAGTTATTTTTTCTTTTATCTCTTCTAACATAAAAATACCTACATTTTCATTATAACAAAAAATAGGATAAATGGAAATGTTTCTTCCATTTATCCTATCTTATTTATTTAGTTAAATATTCGATAATCTCAGAAGCAGCCTTTTTACCTGCTTCCATAGCAAGGATTACTGTAGCAGCTCCTGTAACAGCATCTCCCCCTGCAAAAACACCTTCTTCACTAGTTTTTGTCCCATCAACAATAATTAGATTACGATCATTTCTTTCAATCTTAGAATCAGTGGTTGCTAAAGTATTAGCAGAAGTTCCAAGAGCCATGACTACTGTATCACAGTTCATAATAGTATAACTATTAGGTATTTCTTTAACTGACTTTCTACCATCTACTTCACCAGCATATTCCATAGCAATCAGTTCAACACCTGTAACATGATTATCTTCATCTTTCAAAATACGAGTTGGATTTTTTAATGTATCAAAAATAATACCTTCTTCTTTAGCATGTTCTACTTCTTCTTTACGAGCAGGCATTTCATCCATATCCCGTCTATAGACAATATGAACTTCAATTCCTAATCTTCTAAGACTACGAGCAGCATCCATTGCAACATTTCCACCACCTACAACAACTGCTACTTTAGAATCTTTAACAGGTGTCATCGCATCTTTTTGATAAGCATTCATCAAATTAATACGGGTAAGTACCTCATTTGCAGAAAATACTTCATTTGCATTTTCATTTTCTATTCCCATAAATTTAGGAAGACCTGCACCAGTGGCTAAATAAATAGAGTCATATTCTTCCTGTAAATCTTCTAAACTTAAACTTTTTCCAATAACTGCATTTAATTCTATTTTAACTCCTAATTTTTTTAAAGAATCTACTTCTTCTTCTACTATCTTTTTTGGTAATCGAAATTCAGGTATTCCATAAGTAAGCACGCCTCCTGCTTTATGAAGAGCTTCAAAAATAGTTACTTCATAACCATTTTTAGCAAGTTCTCCTGCACAAGATAAGCCACTTGGGCCTGCTCCTATAACAGCTACCTTTTTATCTTTCTTTTCTATTTCTTTTGTTAATGTCAAATGATTTTCACGTGCATAGTCAGCAACATAACGCTCTAAAGCACCAATAGAAATAGCATCTCCTTTAAATCCTTTGATACACATTGCTTCACATTGCTTTTCTTGTGGGCAAACTCTACCACATACAGCTGGTAAACTGGAAGATTCCTGAATTATTTCATAAGCTTTTTGCATATCCTTTTCTTTAATAGCATGAATAAACTCCGGAATACGAATATTTACTGGGCATCCTTTTACACATCTAGGATTTGCACAATTAAGACAACGATTAGCTTCTTTTAATACTTCTTCTTCTGTGTAACCAAGTGCTACTTCTTCAAAATTATGAGTACGAGTCTCTGCATCTGCAATACGCATTTTTACTTTTTCCATTATTTATCACCACAATTTCCACAACCACCATGATGGGAGCTTCCTTCTTCCATCATTAGTTTTTTTCTTCCTTCTTCTGTTTTATAAATACTCATTCTTTTTAATGCATTATCAAAATCCACTTTATGTCCATCAAATTCAGGACCATCTACACAAGCGAATTTTACTTCACCATCAACTAACAATCTACAAGCTCCACACATACCTGTTCCATCTACCATGATAGGATTCATACTAACAATTGTTTTAATACCTAATTCTTTTGTATATAAAGAAACAAATTTCATCATTACTACTGGTCCAATTGCTACACAGTAGTCATACTTTTTATCTAATGTTTTCATAACATCAGTAACATTTCCCTTTAACCCATAGCTTCCATCATCTGTTGTAATATAAAGATTATTACATACTTTTTTTACTTCTTCTTCTATAACAATAATATCTTTTGTTCTAGCACCATAAATAATATCAACATCAACGCCACGACTTGTTAAATATTTTGCCTGTGGATAAACAGGTGCTATGCCAACCCCTCCTGCTACAAAAAGAATTTTCTTATCTAAAATATCATCATTGTTCATTAAAATAGATGGATTTCCTAGAGGTCCTACTACTGAAAATAAGTTATCTCTTACACTAGTTAATTCCATCGTTGATGCCCCAATAACTTGATATATTAAACTAAGTATCCCGCTAGTATTATCATAGTCATAAATAGTAAGAGGAATTCGTTCTGAACTCTCATTTGCCATTACAATAACAAATTGTCCTGGTAAACATTTCTTAACCACTAACGGAGCTTCTACTTCCAACAAATAAACATCTTTTCCAATTTCTTCATTTTTTCTAATTCTATACATATCCTCACCTTACTATAAGTATACAAGAAATAAAAACAAAAGGCAATTAAAAAGAGGAATACTATCCCTCTAAAATAAAATTTCCATTTTCAAAAATGGTATATTCTGTACCATCCCAAGTAGTTCCAATAATTTTTAAATCAGAAGTTCCTACCATAAAATCGGTATGAACAGTTGAATGATTGACTCCCTGTTCTAGTAGTTCTTCTCGTGACATCTTTTCTCCATTTTTATAACACTTAGGGAATCCATCTCCTATCGCTAAATGGCAAGAAGCATTCTCGTCATATAAAGTCTCATAAAAAACAATATTCATATTAGAAATAGGCGAATCATAATCAACTAATGCTACCTCTCCTAAATAACAAGAATTATCATCTGTTGCTACCATGTCTTCTAATATTTCTTTTCCCTTTAGAGCATTTATCTCAACAATTTTTCCCTCTTCTAAACGGAATGAAAAGTTCTCAATTAAAGAGCCACCATATACAAGTGGTCTTGCGCTATAAATAGTACCATTTACTCCCGTTCTAAGAGGGGTAGTAAATACTTCTTCTGTTGGCATATTAACAATTAAAGGTCCATCTCCAGCGCCACACCATACATGATCTTTAGGTAACTCAATTACTAAATCCGTTCCTAAATTATTTTGATAATGAAGATAACGAAAACGATATTGATTTAATAAAGAACTTTTCTTATGACTCAATTTTGTCTTATCATCCCATGCTGCAATAGGATTATCTTCATATATAAGACAGCACTTGAATATAGCATCCCATGCTAATTCTAATGCATTTTCCTTATCAGGAAATACTTGTTTAGCATATTCTTCGGTTGCTACAATAGCGATACACCATGGTACATCATCTGTACTTTGCCTTTTTTTATAATAAGGTCTCGAAGCCCTAAATTGATGGGAAGTCCAAGATATTTTTTCACTTGGAATATCTTTCATCATTTCTGGAGCATCCGAATATAACATTAGAAAAGCTGCATCCTTCTTGGCATATTCATCAAATATTTTTTTATTCCAAAAAGAGCTCTCTAACAAATCTTCTTTTCCTAAATGGAGTAATTGTTCTCTTTTTAGTCCATTATCCTCCCAATCAAAATGAATATCTGTAATCCCAAGCTCATAAGCTCTATGAGTAAGTACTTGAACAAAATCAATAGCCTTAATAGGCGCTGAAATAAGTAATGGTCTTACTCTTTCTTTTAAATTTAAACAACGTATTAATAACAAATCCGCATATTTTTCAAAATTTTCTTTCATAGTATCACCATCCTTATTTAGTATAACACAATTCTAATAGAAATTTGTCAAAAAGAAAAAGGAATTATTTTTCCTCTCTCTTCTTTTTTAATAATGTTTGGTAATTTCCTGTTTTTGAATATATTTGATAACCATGAGTTTTCCTAAATTCTTTTCTTTCTTCTTTTTCCATCTGAAGAATTTCTTCTGCTATATCAATATGAAGAATACCATCTAAATGATCATATTCATGTGATAAAACGGTTGCTTCAAAGCCCTCAAAAACACCCTTTTGTTTTTTTCTATTTTCATCTACATATTCTAATTCTATCTTATAAGGTCTTAAAACTCTTCCTGTATTGGTTAAACAACTAGCACAAGCTTCCCAATATTCTGTTAAACCTTCCCTTTTTGTTATAACAGGATTAATAAGAATTTTTCTTTCATTGTGCCCTGTATCCGTTATATTTTCTAAATCTGTATTCTTTAAATAAATAATTCTTTTTGGTATTCCTACTTGAATAGCAGCCATAGCAAGAACTTCATGTTCTAAACAAAACTGTTCTAATACTTCAATATCTTTTTGATATTCTTCACTCTCTAAATGAACTTCTTTCGATTTTAATCTTAAAAATTCTTCATTATCTTTAATTGTAATTGCCTCCATAAAATCACCTTTTCTTATGGTTAGTATATCATAGTATTTTTCTTTTTCCAATGAAAAAGCCATTGATTTCAATGACTTTTAAATATTTAAAGTTGGTATTAAGCAAGTTTGTCTCAAATCTTTTGAAAGTTTATAAGAATACATATCATAATATAAATCTACAATAGCAGAACTTACTTCATGCATCTCATAGTTTCCTTCTGGTGTTCTTTCATACGCAAAATAATGGGGCACTTCTTTAACAGTTACTTTATGAACAGCAATATAAATGCTTTTATCTTTATTATAGAAATAAACATTTTGGAAAAGGTGCTCTTCCCCTAAAAACATTTTTAATAGAGCTTGAACATATTTAACACCTATTACATATCCTGTATTTGCCTTAATAATATTAATTAACTCACTAATCTTTTGATAAACATAATAAATATATTCTTCTTTAGAATTACTAGTTCCTTTATATTTTTCTAAATCTTTCTTTAACTGTTCTATCAATTCTTCTACATTTACATTCTTCTTATAAATATCTTCTTCTACATAATCAAATTCATACTGACTGTCATACGATTTTCTAGATAATTGACAATTATAATAAGTATCTAATCCATATTTTATACCAATCATATCTTTATAAGAAGCTGTTAAATCCGCTAAATATATTCGTCCATTAATAAAAACTTCAACATAAGCATGCACTGCTTTTTTTACTTTTTTATCATCTACAGATACATCTTCCATAATATATTTAATTTTAGAAACAATACCAAAAGAATGTAGTAATTCATTATATAAATCTGACCAAGAAAAACAAGTAATATCAAAATCTGTAACATTTCTTATATCTATTTTCTTTTTTCTTAACTTTTCTCTTTCTTCTATATTTGAAAAAATCCAAAGAGGATCATATTCAAATAATTCACCAGTTCTTTTATAGATATATTGAGCAATTTTAAGTTTATCTGTCAATTCTAACATTTGAATTTCTTGTGTCAAAGTGCCTAATAAGTCCATATAATCCCCTTCTTTATTCGGCGTGTATTGTAACAAATTTTATATATCTTGTCAAAATTATTCTGACAATTGAAACAATACATTTCTATCACTACCTATTTTAATCATATGGTGCTTACTACTACCAAATCCTATAAATGGTAATTCTTGATTTAATCTATCTGCTCCTTTTTCATCTTCAACTTGAATATAATCCTCATAATAACTGTCATTCCAATCTAAAGACTGATACAAAAATAATGCCCCACATTTTTGACATTTTAATAAAAGTCTTTTACAGGTTCCAGGTGCATCAATATCTGCATACTCCTTTACAACTATAAAAGATTTATTATGAACAAACTCTTCCTCAGATTTTTCAAATACACAACATTTCTTTTCCATATTGATCCTTCCTACTTTATGTATTTATTGTATCATATTTTATCATTATAAAAAATTTTTTTAACCTTTTACAATTAAATGTAAGGTAAAAAAATAAAAACCGTTGACAATCAACGGTTATATACATAATGGTGGAGAATAAGGGATTCGAACCCTTGACCCCCTGCGTGCAGGGCAGGTGCTCTAGCCAGCTGAGCTAATTCCCCAAAACAAGCCTAATAATTCCGACTACTGCTTAATTATATCTAAAATCATTTTGCTTGTCAATACATAAACTATTACTTTTTTCTATTTTTTTACCTTTTGATAAGGCTTTAAAACCTCTAAAAGATATACGACTACTCTATCAATACTTTTTTGTGTAACTTTTCTAGTACCTATTTGATAACTAGTAATAAAAATATTAGATTCCTGTGATGAACAATGAGAATAAATATCTAAACTGGCAATGAAAGAAAGGGTATATCCTATCTCTTGTTCTAAAGTAGTTGTCAGAAGCCCATAAATATAGGGAACATCAAAATATTGAGAGAAAGTTTGGAAATCAGCCATACTTTGCTTCCAATGATTCGTATTATTTTTTAAATCCATAATAAAGAGTATGGCATTCCAAAATTTTATTGTTCGAGCTAAATAATGATAAAGTGATAAGATTCTTTGCTTTTCTACCTCTTCACTAAGATCATAAGTTCTAAGCATGTCAAAGCTATAATGTTCTCTAGTAATAGGCGCTAATTCTGCATAATATTTTGACAAATTAAAGCCATATTTTAAATATCCCTCAACATGGCTAGATTCATGTAGTAAAGTAACTGTATCTTGAATACCATTTATACTATTAATTAAAATATAGTAGCTATTACTATCTAAAAAGTAAGTTTTTCCTAAAAAATAATCTTTAGGAGCTATATAATTAAACTGGATTCTTCCTTGACAGTTTACAATTCTTCTAAAATAAGGAAAATCATTTGGTTCTTTTCTACGCATATATATTTTTGCTAAATTAATAACATCAGACTCCGGATATCTATTCAAAATTGGAGTTGGCAAATCTAAATCAAGTGAAGAAAACATTCGACCAAAATATAATATCAAATCTAATTCTTCTTTATAATTGGATAACTGGAATTGATTTATAGCGCGCCTAAACTGCGCTTTACTAATAGAGGGAATATCTATTCTTTTACCAGAGTAATCTGCAATCATTTCTTGGTAGACATTTTTTTCCATATCTTCTAATTTTGCATTATTGGACTCTAAAATCAATTTGTCCATTTGCCAGTTATATGCCATACAACCCCTCCGACGGGCTTATTCTACCATCAATTATTTAGAAAGTCAATTAATGGATAGTATTGCAAACCCCACTAATAGGTTCATAAAAACAATGATTTTTATATTGGCCTGCTAAAGGCTGATCATACCAAGTTGAACTACATGCTTTATTTCCTGGTGCATAAAACCATAAAGAATTCGTTGCTGGGTGATAATATTCACCCTTAATTACACGATTAGCAAGATCTCTTTCCTTAGTAGTAGGAGAACCATAAAATAACGAACTAGATGTTCCACTAAATCCGCCTGGATTCTGATTAATTGCTTGTGATAATGTATTAATATCTTTAAATGTATAACAATCCGCTAATACCCTATTAACAGTAACATTACCTACCATAAGCATTCCAAGAGCCCCTTCCCCTATAGCTTCTGCTCTCATCAATCTAGCAAGCAAATCTCTTTCAGAATTTGTATATTTAATAACCATTCTATCACCATTATATTATATGATTTTTTCTTGAATATTTTAATTCTTTGTGCTATAATTAATCATGTCAACCAATTTATACACATAGGGGTGTAGTTAAATGGTATAATAACGGTCTCCAAAACCGCTGTTGGGAGTTCGATTCTCTCCACCCCTGCCATTATGAATACAACTCCAAAATTTTGGAGTTTTTTATAAATTAGGAGAAGGAAAATATGACTAAAGTAAGTAGAAATATAGTTAAATGTATAAAATGTGGTGCTGAAAGTGAGCAACTTACTGTCTATAGTGTAAATTTCGCACTAGGAACAAAAGAACAAAACGAAGCTTTAATGAAAAATAAACAAAAGTGCCCTAATTGTGGATATGAATCAGTAGACATTTCAATTGATTTTTCTAAAATAAAAACGAATAAAGAAGAATAAAAAAATATATAATATTATGTATAATCTATAACTTTATGAAACTAGTTTGCTTCATATTGCAAATTTTATCAAATTATGATACTATTAATTTGTCAATAAGATAATTATTGGCTTGTTTACAATTGGTACTTTAGTACCAAATTATAACATATGCTTACTTCCATTCAATCACACTAGGAAAGTAAGCTCCCTTTAATGAGTCCTAATACTGGGCTCTTTTTTTAGCATAAAAAACGACTAGATGAAACTAGTCGATAAATGATAACTCTATCCTTTAGGGTTACCGCTTTTTTTTATTTTAGAGATATCCTCTTTATCTATCCATTCTTCACAATAACCGCAATTACAACAAATATATCTATTTACTTTTACTGCTGAAAAAATTGTCATTCCAGTCATTATATTGTTGCCTGCTCCATAGCCTCTAGAACTTCCATTCACTCTTATAATATCATTGCTATTGCATTTTGGACATTTATTATTATTTTTCATTTCTAGTTTCAATTTTTAAAGTGTCGCTATTGAAGAAGAAGAAAGCATATTATCATAACGTGATAATATAATTGCCATTTCTTCTTTTGTTAATTCTTTATTCGGAGCAAATTCCGTAAGACTTACTCCTTTAATTATTCCATTATTATATGCCCAAGTAAGTGCATCAGAATACCATGAACCAGTTTGAATATCTGTAAAAGGAACTGCTCCACTAGAGTTAGGAGAACCAGCCATTCTATATAACATTGTTACCATTTGGGAACGCGTACATACAGATTCTGGATTAAAAGAGGCATTAGGCATAACAATCTTATTATTTACTCCCCAAAGAACTGCGTCTAATCCACCATCTTCACTAGCATAGTTTCCTAAATCATTAAAATTGTTTCCAGTTTCATTATAAGTATTAATCTTGGCTAATGTATCTTGTCCAATTGAACGGCGTCCTGTAACATCTATAGCATTAGGCATACCATTATATCTATATAATATTTGCATAACTTCCATTCTAGAAAGAGAATCTTTACTTCCAAACTCATTTGGATTTTTCAAAGTCATACTACCAGAATTAATTGCCCATGAAATTTCAGGTTCAGAATGATTAAAGTCTATTATATTAGAATATAAATTACTCTCTTCTACATGACAATTAGAGGAATAATCAGAAAAATATAGATGTTGTCTAGTATATTCACTATTAATGGAACGATCTAATGTAAAATTAGAATTATCCACAGGTAAAGTTGAACTTGCTTGCAAACTATACGCTAAAGGAGATGCTGCAATAGTTCTTGAATTTCTATATAATTCTTCTTCACTTCTGATACTTCTTACATTTTTTAGAGTAACATCATAGGCTTTAATACCACCAAAATCATATAAGTTACCCCCAGCCTCACAATTAACAACTAAGAATCCATCTGAAGTTGTCGCTGGATATCTACTTGTATCTGATTGAAACCTTGATTGATGTTCAAAGAATATACCATACTTTGTATTATTATAAGCTCTACAATTAGCAATTAATATAGATTCTCCATTGGCGTATCCAGTTCCAATACCAAAGCCACTAGCTCCTCCAGAGGTAGTATCTGCTTGCTTTCCACAACCTATTGCCACACAATTAGTAATGGTACAGTTGATTGGACAATCCATACCAAATCCAGTAGCATCTGTATCCTTTACAACTACATTATTCCAGTCACAATCTTTAAATAAATTGATCATAAAACCTTTACCAGATGTAGTATATTTTCCTTTATTTCCTAAAACATTACTAGCATCAATTGTAAAATCACTAAAATCTGCATTAGTTAAATAAATAGGTTCATCCGTAAGAGTAACATAGTTTCCTTCAAGATCAATATAAGTATAATCTACTGTATCTCCAGCTTGAAAATTACTACCATCTGCTCTTTTAGCATATGGAGGATTTCCTGATGAATAATGGTTAAAAAAGAACATATCCATACTGCTTGATTCATTTTCACTAAAAGAACGAACCGGTTTTAAAATAGTAGAATCTGCTCCTGCTCCTTTTAAATGTACGTTACTTCTACACAAAATGGCAAATCTTTCTCCGCTAGCTGCATTGGTTCCAGCAGTACCACCTTGTCCAAAATAGATTTCACCTGCTGGTAAATTAAGTGTTCCACCGCCATTTTCTGCTAAAAAGTCCATAGCCGATTGTAATACTCTTGTATTTTCACGATTAATTTTAGGATCATTAACCCCGATAACTAAATCTTCCAACATTGCATTCGCAATGGATTCATAATAAGAACTATCTTGCCCAGGAAGAATTCCATTATAATCTATATCATTATTATCACAAGCAGGATTTCTGTAACCTCTTTCATGAAAAACACGATCAGGTACTTTACCTGTTTGAAAATTAATATTATTAGAAACTCTTATTTTTGATGCATTTGAGCCATAAGTAAACCTTTGTAAACTCATATTATCACTCCTTATTTTATATTATCATAAATTAAATAAAATTTAAACACAAATTAATTAAATGAAAAAAATAACATTAGTTTCCTCTATTTATTATCTAATTATAAAATGATATAATATAATTAGGTGATAAAATGCAAGAAAAAATAGAAATTTTAAGAAAAATGGATTCGATTATTATTCCATATGATTTTACCTATTTTCATCACTCTACGTCCTATATTCCTGCTAAAATAAAAGAAAGAGTAAAAAATGGAAAATATATTCGACGATGGACAGAACTACCACAAAGTGAATTTGTTATTAAAGGTGAAATGTCATTTGTAGAACGAGATGATAGAATAAAACAGGTACTTGAATATAGAAGACCATTATCAGAAGCTGCCATCATCTATACTTTACCAGATTATTCTAAACCCTTTTGCATTAGAGTAATTATTCCTAAATTAGATGCTATAAGAAAAGGACGATTACCTATTAGTGAAGAATATAAAAGAGAAACAGAAAAATTATATTTTGGTTATGGCGATGGAAGACATCCTAAATTAAAAAATGGGGAAAGAATTATATTAATAGGTAATGCCATGATAGACGAAGTAAGTGGTAAAATGGTAGACATTTTTTATGGAGTAAGAGAATGTGATATAGATTTATATTTTGATAGTATTTCAAAAGCTGTTAAAAGTGGTTATAGCCATGATCCGGGTGTTAATTTATCGACATTTGACCAATTTGGAAGAAATACAAATTTCTATCCTCAAAATTATTCTATTACGAAAAGCTTAAATTCTAGAAGATATAGTGGTTCTCCTTCTGAATTTGAACTTGAATTATTAGAGGATTATCAAGAAGAATTAAAAAATGATACACAAGAACTCCAACCTATTGAAAATCATTATAAATACTATAACTTATATAATCATTATCAAGAAAGAAAAAGCAAACAGAAATAAAGCATCTTTGCATAAATAAGCTTTCTATGATATAATTTATTCACGCAAGAAAAAAAAAGGAGAGATTACAATGAAAAAAAGAGTATTTGCAAATTGTTGTTGTTATTGCTATATTCTTTTTTTCGTGTAAACTCATAAAAATTGGGATAATAGACTTCCTTAATAGTGAGTTTATACATTCATTATTAAGGAGGTCTTTTTATGTTCAAAAAATTAGTAAATTCTATACGATGTTGTTTTCCTACTTTACATATAAAATATAATAGAAAGAAGGAAAATCATGAATATAGAAAACTTAATAGGAAATACACCTATGATAAAAATAATAGCGAAATATAATCAAAAAATAGTAAATGTATATGCTAAATTAGAATATTATAATTATACAGGAAGTATTAAAGATAGATTAGCATATTATATTATTAAAAAATCGTATGAAGATGGTACTTTAAAACCAGGAATGACAATAGTAGAAGCAACCAGTGGTAATACAGGAATATCTTTTGCTGCCTTAGGAGCCTATTTTAACCATCCCGTACATATCTTTATGCCAGACTGGGCTAGTAAAGAAAGAATAGAAATTATGAAATTATATGGTGCCACTGTACATTTAATTTCTAAAGAAGAAGGTGGTTTTCTAGAAGCAATTAGACAAGCTGACATACTTGCTAAAAAGATTAATGGATTTCGACCTAATCAATTTGATAATATAAGGAATATAGAATCTCACTATGAAACGACTGGTTTGGAAATTGTCAAACAAGTTTCAAAAATTAATACTGTTGTCAGTGGGATTGGTACAGGTGGAACTTTAATGGGAATATCTAAAAGAATTAAAGAAATTCATAAAAATGCTAAAATAATTGCTTTAGAACCTTCACAACTACCGATTTTATCTAATAAATTTGCTACTGGAAGCCATAAAATTGAAGGAATTGGAGATGATTTTATCCCAACCATTGTAAATAGAGAAGCGATTGATAAAATTATTTCTATCAATGATGAGGATGCCATTAATATGTCTAGAATTTTAGCCAAAAAATTTGGTTTAGGAGTTGGAATATCTAGTGGTGCTAATCTACTAGCTTCTATTATTGCTTCTGATAATAATGATAATGCTGTTACTATATTTGCAGATGATTTCAAAAAATATTTAACAACAGATTTAACAAAGTCAAAAATGAATAATCCTACTCTTTTATCTAATCAAATTGAAATTTTATCTATTCAAAATATTTAATAAAAAAGCCAGTATTCTGTAAAGACTTACTGGTTTTATTTTTTTATAATTACAGGGAATGAATTGTAAAGGAGAGTTACTTATTCAATATTATTTTGTTTCTAGTATGATTGAAAAAATAACGAATTTAATGAAAGGATTTTTGTGTTATAACATTCTTCAAATAAGTCCCTCTAAAAACTTTAATGGACATTTTCCAAAGAATAATAAAAAAGGATTATGGATTGAAATGCAATAAAAGGTTGTACTTTAGAGTATTTTTTATAAAGTGTAAAAAAAACACTTTATTTTTTTTGTTTTTATGATATAATATAGACATTGTCGGGGGGATATTATGCCAGAATATATATGTACAATGGGACCTAGTATTTTAAATTCACAAAAAATTGTAGAACTTTATAATTTAGGACTAAGAACAATCCGTTTTAATATGTCACATATTGATTATGATATAAATGAAGTTTTACAAATGATTAAAAGAGCAGAAAAGATTGTTGGGCATAAAATCTATACTATGCTTGATACCTGCGGCACTGAAATTAGAATTAACACAAATACGCCAAGACAAATTAGTATTGGAGATACCATTACTTTAGAAAAAGATTTTTCTTTAAATGTTCCCTATCGTGATATTTTAGAATTTGGAGATATTTTAAAGATTGATGATGGGAAAGTTATTGTTAAAGTCATTTCAAAAAATCCAACTTTATTAGTATCTCTAACTAATGGAAAAATTAAAAATGGAGCTGGAGTATTTTCAGAAAAGTTATCAAAACCGTTACCATTTATTTCAGAAAAAGATTATCAAAGTTTTCAGTTAGCTTTTCGTAATAATATGGACTGGGTAGCTTGTTCTTTCGTAAAATCGAAAGAAGATATAAAAGCAGTTCAACAATTAAGAAGTCAGTATCCAAACTGTAATACTAAAATTATGGCAAAAATAGAAACGCGAGAAGCAATAGAACATCTAGATGAAATAATTTCTCTCAGTGATGGCATTATGATAGCACGTGGTGATTTAGGAGTTGCCTTCCCAGTTTATATGATTACAAGCTTACAAAATTATATTGCTGGAAAAGTAATTTCTGCTGGAATTCCTCTCACAATTGGTACAGGATTTCTACGTTCAATGAAAAAGAATCCACTTCCAGAAAAAGCAGAAGTAAGTGATTTATACTATGCATTTACACTAACAAATAGCATTATGTTTAGTGGAGAAACGGCTGTAGCAGATGACCCAATATCTATTTTAAAAACTGCCAATTCTATTTTCAAAACATTAGAAATAGATAGCTGCAAAGAAAAAATATATGAAAAAAATTTTTTAACAGGAGGTAACTAAAATGGAAAATGTAGATTTTTACTTTGAAGAAAAAGGAGAATATGCTCCAAGAGAAGGATATCCAATTGTAAAAAGAAATAATATTGCTGCCATTGTAAAATTTGAAAATCAATATTTACTTTTATCATGGAATGAAGTAGCATACGATGGTTCCCTTATTACTGGTGGAATTGACGAAGGTGAAGATAAAGAAGATGCTGTTAGAAGAGAAGTAATAGAAGAATCTGGATACTATGATATTAAAGCTATTACAAAAGTGGATGCTACTAATGTATCTAAGTTCTTTGTCGAGCATAAAGGTCAAAACCGTGAAGCCTTTTACTATCCTTATCTAGTAGAACTTAATTCACTAAGTCAACATGAAGTTGATGAATACGAGAAAAAAGAGCATTCTTGTAGGTGGATTCCTAGAGAAGATTTAGAGAATATTGCTTTATTTGAAAATCACAGGAAAATGTTAAATAAAGCGTTAGAAGTAATAGATTCCAAAAATAATATGTCAAAAGTAAAGAAAATGTCAGTAGAATCTCAATAAAAAAACTTTAGTAAAAACTAAAGTTTTATTTTTGCTTTTTTGTCATATTCTTTTTTAACATTCTTTTTATTTTATAAGAATGTGTTTTTAGAAATTGGGCATTTTTTAATAAATCTAAAGAAGGGGTTAATTCTCCGTTTTGATTTTCTATACTTTGTAAAAGCTGACTTCTAATTTCTCTTAATTCTGAAATAGTAAATCCCCCAAATTCCCTTTCTATCGTTTCTGCTAATTGAATTGGAGTACGATTAATAGAAACATTTAAACCTCCATATAAAGTATCCTTTAACTTTATATAAGATTCTTCCATTTCTGGTCTTTGCAATTGTTTAGATACTTTTCTTACTTTAAAATAAACTCTTACTTTTTTTCCTATCTTTTTATTCATATAATGTACCAAATAGGCCATTAATAAATAAAGTGGTATTTTATTTTCTAATCCCCATTGGAGAACTTTTGAAAAGACTTTATCTTCTTCTTTTTCTTCACTACTTGCAGGAGTACAATCTATAAGAGTTCCATCAGGATGCATTACCCAAGCATGAGCCTC
Organism: uncultured Muribaculaceae bacterium; assembly: GCA_964600095.1. Taxonomy (GTDB): domain Bacteria; phylum Bacillota_I; class Bacilli_A; order RF39; family UBA660; genus UBA5578. The sequence goes on along the minus strand of CAZRIC010000002.1, from coordinate 8,580 downwards.
ATCAGCCATAATATATTGATCATCATAATTTAAATAACCTACTGTATAAACTAATTCTTCATCTGTTCCAGCTACTAAGGTTGCTGCTAAATTACAAACTATAGAATCCATAGAAGCAATCTTTTCAAAGTACTTTACCTCATCATATCCTTTTATAAACCAAGATAATCCAGAATCTTTAATCGGTGTTTCTGAATATTTCTTATGAGAAATTGCTTGGTAAATTTCTTCATCACTAGCATTTTCTCTTAATTGCAATCCTTTAGTAATTGCATCTTTAATAATTTGTGAATCAGATTCTAAATAACTATTCTTTTTTTCAATATCTTCAAGAAAAGAATTAACACCTCTTCCAATTCCATATACATAAACCATTTTAGGTTGAATCATATCATTTAAAGCACTAATTTCATAATCTGTGAGATAGTAAATATCTCCAACCAATCTATCAATATCTATTGAAAGTCTTTTATATTCACCAGTAGCATCATAAATATAAATTTGTGTTAAAACATAATCTACAAGAATTGGTCCTTTATCAAGTGGATAAAAAGATTTTGGGAAGCTTACTTTATCCTCTTTTATCCACTCATATAATCCCGTTTTTGGAATATCTACAATAACTTCAAATTCACTTCTAACATTTTCAAAATCATCTATTGTAATCATAGCTTGCTCTATAGAATAAACCATTTGTCCACTATAATAATTAGCATCAGTAGCATATCCTGTTGCATAATAACTAGGCAATTTTTCTCCCGTAAGATTATTTACAGTTGCCATTACTTGATTACTTCCAAGGTTTCCCCTATCTACATCACCTGTAAATGCTGAAAATAGATTTGAAAAGTCCACTTTTACTTTATCCGCAAATGTTAATACACTTCCTACTAAATTTTTTTCAAATTCATATGATCTTACATAAGGAATAAAAATAGTTTCCGCAATATTATTTAAAATATCACTATCTTCTTTTTGAAAAGCTACTTGTTGAATAAAATCAAACGACAAACCCGTAATGATACAAACCGCTACCAATAAAAAGGAAAGAATAACACTTGAGAAAGCATGTATAAAGTTTTTGCCTCTTTTTTCACTCATTGTATATAAACCAGGAATTTTTTTGACTTTACCACTTTTCTTAAGTAAAAAAGAATGATAAATATAATCATAAAAACTAACATAATTCTTATCAGAATCTAATTTTACTTTCATTTTTTGACATAAATATAAATGTAGAGCTGATAATGCTAAAATTTCATGATTATCATCTTTCATTTGAAGTTGCTTTAAAAGCACTTTATAATCTAATACTTCTAAATAATCATATAGAGTTGTTACAGTATTGTTAATCATCTCCCCTTTTTGATTCATAGATACAACCTTAACATAATCCTCTTTAATTACTACGCTTCGGAATACTTTACCATGTATTCGGTCTTTATAAGTACTATCACTATTCAAAATTAATGTCAAACGGCTATTAACAATAGCCTTTAATTTTTCTAAATCGCCCCTTAATAAAAAACTTGAAATAGCCCTCCTTACTGGAATGTCCTCAATACTATCTCCTAAATTAGAAACCATTTTTTTATTTATCTTTATAACTTCCAATTGATTAATTAAAATTCTAAGTTCTTGTCTATTTAATATTAAAATATACGAGTTATAAAGAGCATTAAAATGATAAATCCCCTTATCTTCTTTTCTATTTTTACTATCAGGTAGCTGTAAAGATTCACAATCTAATACTTGCTTTATAGTGGTATGAGTATAATTTTCTAAATTTAAATCGGGAAAAGAATTTAAAAGATCATTTTCTCTAAGCATAATTTCATCTAAAGAATGCAACTCACAAAAAGTTAGAATCTTTTTTAAATGGTCTACATACTCTATCGCTTTACCATTACTATTTTCATAAAAAATAGATAAGGTTGGATTTTTAGTTTGTTCCCATCTTTGATTTACTGATGCCTTTTCTTCACCAATGATATTAAAGTCCGTATATAAATCAAACTGATGTTTTGTTCTAATAAAGTCTACAGGAGCACCAATAATTTCTCTTAATTTATTTTGTGCTTTTCTTACCTCTTCAACAGGAGAAAAATAAGACTTTACTTTTTCAATAACTCTAATTCCAGCATATAAAATACGAGAAAAAAGAAAAGCATGTGTTCTAACAAAACTATGTTTTAGTGCTTTTACATTTTCTCTTACAGCAATCGTATCGTATAAATCGCCTTTTTCTAAAATAATTGATAGACACTCTTTCGCTTTTTCAAAATCATTCATAAAGCACCTTTAAATACGTTTGCGTCTAATCGAATAAATCTTATCTTTTGTATTATCAAAAACATCTACTACTGATTTATCACCAATTCTCGCTACATTTTGATCAATTCTATGCATATAAACATAATTCAAAAAGTCTAAAATATCAGTAGGCATGATAAAGGCTCTTCCCTGCGCAAGAGCATACAATTTTACTAATCGTAAAGCATATTTATGAGCTCTAATATTAGAACCTGCAAACAAAGGTTGATTATCCAATTGCATAGCATCTACTAATTTAAAAATTCTCATCATAATTTCTTCATCTTCTCTACTCATAGTGAATCGATCAACGGCTTGTTTCGTTGCAACTAATAAATTTCTATCAATACTACTTTGGGTTGCTGATTCGAAATCATGAAAAAGAAGATATCTTTTTTCTGCATCACTCAAATTTTCAAAATAAATATTAACATCGAATCTATCATAAACCGCTTGTGGAACATTAAAAATTCCAGCAATATCCGCACTATTTTGTGTTGCTAGAACATAAAAATCACCAAATAAATGAGGAACTCCATTTATGGTTAATTGTTTTTCAGCTAATAACTCTATAAAGACATCTTGAACTTTTCCACTAGTTCTATTAAATTCATCTATTTGTAATAACTGCATATTAGATTGATCTTTTAACTGTGACTGTATATCACTTGGTATTAAATCAGAAGTTACAGATATTCTTTGACTTTTAAATCCACTAGCTAAAAATTTAGATAAGACTGTTTTACCCATTCCAGTATTTCCTGTAAGTAAAATTTTACTGCTATTATCACACATTAAGGCTCCAGCAATAACCTTTTTTACATTCTTCTGTCCTACCAAAACAGTATCTAAATTAGAAAGTACTAAATTATATACCATCACTACTCCATGTAAAGTTTTTTTTGTAATCATGGTTATCCCCCTTTAGCGAAGTTTATAGTATCATTTTGCACTATGTTTGTCAATATACATAATATTTTTAGAATGAGTTAAAAATAGATAAATACCAACATCTATTTTTGCAATTGCATAAAATAACATGGAGGGAAATATGAAAAGAGGAATTGATGTTTCTTCCTATCAGGGAAGAATTGATTGGACACGTGTAAAACCATATATCGATTTTGCTATTATTCGTTGTGGTTTTGGTAATAACTTACGCAGTCAAGATGATGTTTACTTTGAAAGAAATGCTGAAATGTGCAAAAAACTAAACATTCCATTCGGAGTTTATCTATTTAGTTATGCTACTACACTAGATGAAATGAGGAGTGAGGTAGATCATACTTTACGTTTAATAAAAGGGAAAAAATTAGAATATCCTATATTTTTAGACGTTGAAAGCAAAAGACAAATGGTTTTACCAAAAAAAGAACTCATTGAACTTGTAAAATATTATTGTGAAGAAATACAAAAAGAAGGATACTATGTTGGAATCTATTCTAGTTTAAGCCGCTTTAAAAGCAATTTAGAATCAAAAGAATTAGATTCATTTGATAAATGGGTTGCAGAATGGAATGAAGAATTCACATATCAAGGAAAAGCAGGAATGTGGCAACACACTGCATACGAAGAATTAGCAGGTATTCGTACTAGAGTAGATGGAGATATTGCCTTCCTAGATTATCCTAAAATAATTAGAGAAGCTAACCTTAATCATTTAAATGAAAATCTAAAATTTAAAAAAGGAGATCAGCTTTATATAACGGGTAATATTTACGAAGAAAGTAATGCTGATACCATAAAAGAAAGAGTTTGTGATGAAAAAGTTATTATTGAAAGAGTAATTGAAAATGCAAAAGCTCCTTATCAAATTGAAAAGGGTTACGTAAAAGAAAAAGAACTCTATAAAAAATGTGAATAAGAAAAAACTTATACACAAGATTGTGTATAAGTTTTTTTATTTCTAAATAGAAATTATGCTATAATAAAAAAGAGGTGGAATATGAGAGTTTTGCTATTTACACACAAACAAGATATTGATGGAATTGGATGTGCCGTTTTAGCGCAACAAGCATTTCAAGAATTAGAAATAGTCCCTTGTAAAACATTTGAAATAACAGAAAAAGTAAAGGAATACATGGATAATGGAAAAATATATGACTTTGATATTATATTTGTTACAGATTTATGTATTAAAGAACCATTACTTACTGTAATTAATAAAGATAATAATTTAAAAAAGAAAATTCAAGTAATTGACCATCATAAGTCAGAAATAGAAGAAGGAAATAATTCTTACGACTTCGTATCTATTATTGTAGAAGAAAATGGAAAAAAAGAATCTGGAACAAGTTTATTTTATAGTTATCTACTAAACCATAAATATCTAGAAAGTTCAAAGTGCTTAGATACTTTTGTAGAATGGACAAGACAATATGATGTTTGGGATTGGAAAAAAGAAAATAATCTGCAAGCTAGGTATCTCCATATTCTTTTTGAAGAATTAGGATATGAAGAATACTTAAGAATCGCTAACGGTTTTATTCAAAAAAATGAAGTTACTTTTGATGAAGATAATTTTAAAGTAATTCATAACTTTGAAAAAAAGTTAGCAGAAGCAATAAATACTATTATTAGTAATATGGTAGTAGTAAATATTACTATTCAAAATAATAACTATAGGATTGGGTATGTAATCTGCAGTTATAAATATCGAAATGATATTAATGAATTCGTTATTAAAGATAACAAATTTAATATAGATAGTGTAGGCATGATTATGACAGATATTGATACAGTCTCCTATCGTAACGTAAAGGATATTGATGCAAGTATCATTGCTACTTACTTTGGTGGCAAAGGACATAAAAATGCTGCTAGTAATCCTCAAAATAATAAAAAATTTAGAGAAATAATGAAACTACATAATATTCATTTACCATATTAACTTATACACATAGTCGTGTATAAGTTTTTCTTTTACGAAGAAAAATAATCACTGTAAATTTTACATTTTTACTCGATTATCTTTTTATTATATTACTATATATAATTATATTATAATGTATTAACACCTATTTTACGTTAGTAATTAAAGTCACTTAAGTGTCACCTTTTTTTGATAAATTAAATTTTAGAAAGAAGGAGTTTATGAATACTATAGACTACATTTTTATCATTTTTTTTATCATTGTATTTATAATAGGAATCATTATTAATGGATATTTAGCTTATCTATTTCCATTTTTAAAAAATAAGAAATTGACAAATAAGAAAAAAACCGATAAAATGAACTTGTAAATAAGAAACCTTATGAAGAGAGACTGAGGGACAGGCCCTATGAAGTCCAGCAACCTATTTAGTTAGGTGCTAAATCCTGCGACGTTGTCGGAAGATGAGGAATAGTCTTGAAAGTAGAGAGTATTCTCTACTTTTTTTCTTGATAAGGATAAAGGAGGCAATATTATGAAAAAATTATTTACATCAGAATCTGTGACCTCTGGTCACCCTGACAAGTTATGCGATCAAATAAGTGATGCTATCTTAGATGCTTATTTGAAAGTAGATAAAAATGCGAAAGTTGCTTGTGAAACTTGTGCTCATAAAGAAGGAATACTCATTATGGGTGAAATTAGCAGTACTAGTGTAGTTGATATAGAAAGTATTGCTAGAAATAAAATAATAGAAATTGGGTATGATAAAGAAGAATTAGAATTTAATGGGAAAAATATTCCTATTGCTATTCATATCCATAAGCAATCTCCTGATATTGCTATAGGGGTAAATCAAAAAAATATTGGTGCTGGAGATCAGGGAATGGTATTTGGATTTGCCACAAAAGAAACAGACAATTATTTACCGATGCCAATCTATTATGCCCATCTACTGGCAAAACAATTAGAACTTGTTAGAAAAGAAAAAATTCTTCCTTACCTTAGACCAGATGGTAAAACACAAGTAACAGTAGAATATTTAGATAATAAACCATATCGTATAGATAATATCGTAATTGCTGCACAACATGATCCAAATATTATGTTAAAAAAATTAAAGGATGATATAAAAAGAGAAGTAATTTTGAAAGTAATTCCAGAAAAATTATTAGATGAAAATAGTAAATTTTATATTAATTCAACAGGTCGTTTTATCCTTGGTGGTCCTGCTGCTGATAGTGGGCTAACAGGTAGAAAAATTATAGTAGATACTTATGGTGGATATAGTCGCCATGGTGGCGGAGCTTTCTCTGGAAAAGATTCTACGAAAGTTGATAGAAGTGGCGCATACTATGCTAGATATGTAGCTAAAAATATAGTAGCCGCTAATCTTGCAGACGAAATAGAAATACAAGTAGCCTATGCCATAGGATATTCAAATCCTGTATCTATTTCTATTGATACTCATCAAACGAATCATATAGACGAAGAAAAAATACTTACTATTATTAAGCAAGTATTTGATTTTTCTCTTAAAAATATGATTCAAGAATTAAATTTATGCGAACCTATTTATCAAAAAACAACTTGTTATGGACATTATGGAAAAGATTTACCATGGGAAAAATTGAATAAAGTAGAAATTATAAAAAATCTTCTTAATGATTTACAATAGAATAAGGTACTAATACTTCTACAATACCAGAACTATAAGGAGCTACTTGATATTGTTCAAAAATAAACATTAATCCTTCCTCATCATAGTAAAAGTTTTTATAATTATCATAATCTGGAATAGTTCCCTCTTCTATCATATCTCTTACACTGCCAGGATGTTTCAACAACTCCTCTTTTACATACTTTGATATACCTATTAATTTTTCTAGATTCATAAAATCTTCTAATTCTATTTTCTTATCATCTTGATATGTAAATGTTTGAATGGTAGTATTAGGATGAGCTCCTCCTAAATAAAATGTACTATAAATAATATAAGTAACATAATTTTTATATATTTTTTTATCATACGTAATTTCCAAGCTATATACCATATCACTAGGAGGTATAATTTCTACCTCCTTATAAAATTTGTTTAATTTATCATCTATGCTAAATTGAAGTTCATTATCTATCTGAATATTTCCTGTCATAGGATATTCATACTTTACATAAAATGGTTGTAAATCCATAAAATCACCATTTTTAGTATATGAAAAAACGGGATTTTTATTTATTGCATTTCTAATAATTTACCAGTATAATGAAAGAGTAAGGAGATGAATTTATGAAAATTATTCATGCAGAAGATGCAACATTTGAAAACGAAGTAAAAGCAGATATTCCTGTTTTAGTAGATTTTTATGCAGATTGGTGTGGACCATGTAAGATGTTAGCGCCAGTTTTAGAAGAGATTAGTTCTGAAAGAAATAATGTTAAAATTGTAAAAGTAAATGTTGACAATGCTGAAAAAGTAGCTCAAAAATTTGGTATCATGAGTATTCCTACCTTAATTGTTTTTAAAGACGGAAATCCAGTTTCTAAAAAAGTAGGATTGTGTTCTAAAGACGAAATTATGGATATGATTTCTCTATGATAGCAATTATTGGTTCAGGTCCTGCTGGAGCCAGTTGCGCTTTATATATCGCACGTGCTAATATTCCAGTTATTGTATTTACCAATCATAAAAGTTCTCTCTTTAAAGCAAAAGCAATTGAAAACTATTATGGAACTGGGAAAATACAAGGAGAAGAATTATACTATAAAGGATTAGCCGATTTAAAAAAACTAAATGTTCCTATTTATGAAGAAGAGGTATTAAATATTCTTTGGCAAGATTGCTTCACTATTGAAACTAATAAAAATACATACAACGTAGATAGTGTTGTACTTGCTACTGGTACTTCAAAAAAAGCTCCTAATATTTCTAATTTAAAAAAGTTAGAAGGAAAAGGTGTAAGCTACTGTGCAACCTGTGACGGATTTTTCTTCAAAGGAAAAAAAGTTGCTGTAATAGGTAGTGAAGATTTTGCACTTCATGAAGCAGAATATTTAAAAAATATCGTTAGTGAAGTAGTTCTTGTTACAAATGGGAAAATAGTAAATACTGATAATTCTACAAAAAAAATTGAAACTCCTATTCAAGAAATACTTGGAGAAAACAAAGTAGAAGGTATTCTATTTAAAGATGGAAGTAAATTAGAGATAGATGGAATATTTGTGGCAAATAGCTATCCTGATAGTAATATTTTAGCAAAAAAGGTTGGTATTCTAACAATGGATGGTGAAATTAGTGTAAATCATTCTATGGAGACAAATATTCCTAAAATATTTGCATGTGGGGATGCAATCAAAGGAACAAAGCAAGTCGCCAAATCTGTCAACGATGGAATGC
>CAZRIC010000001.1:11914-32662 GCA_964600095.1 uncultured Muribaculaceae bacterium | reverse complement strand
CAGCTGGATAGAGCATCGCCCTTCTAAGGCGAGTGTCAGGGGTTCGAATCCCTTCTGGGACACCATCTAGATTATTAGCCAAATATTTGGCTTTAAAAAAAGATTAACTTAAACGTTAATCTTTTTATTTTCTTTTTATAGGTCTATCTGGTCTACCAGCCATATTAGGTTCTCTATCAATCCTATTACCTCCAGGTCTTCCATCCTCAAAATTTCTAGAATTTCCTATTACTGTTTTTTTATCAGCAATAGTAAAAGTAGTATATTCTTTATCATTTATTAATAATTGATAGTCTCCCTTTTGAAGATTAGAAGAAGCAATTATTAAAGAAGAAAAACTTTTTGAAGATTGATAAGAAATAATTTCTTTTCCTTCAGAATTTACAATAGAAATAACGTCGTTCTGGTTATAAGTATTCTCAAAATAAATAGAAATGTTATAAATCGAAGATTCACTAACTTCTTGGGCCATTCCACTATCTCCACCAGCAATTAAAGTTCCACCATTTACAACAAATTCTATATCATAATCTAAAGCACCATTCCCGCTATCACTAGGGCCATCTACTTGTACAAAACCATTATTCATGTAAATGGAACCATTGGCATCAAGTCCATCTCCCTTAGAATTTATATAGATTATTCCATTGTCAATGGTTAGTATATTCTCTGTATCTTGATGAAACTTATTAGCGCCTGGTCTATTCATAGAAGAAGAATCATTTCCACCAGCAACATTAATTCCATCATCGTCGGATACAACTTTTATATTACCATTACGAATTGTTATTTTGGAAGCCTCTAATCCTTCATAACTTTTTTGAATATCAACCGTCCCATCTTCAATCATTAATTCTTTATCTGCATGAATTCCATCATCTCCAGATAAAATAGTAAATTCTCCATCAATTATTTTAATAGAATTATTAGAATGAATGGCATCATCTTTTGAATCTATCATAAAATTTCCATTCTCAATAATTAAGTTAGTACTGGCTTTTATTCCTTTTTTACTTTCCTCATTTAAAACCGCCTTAGACTCATTACTTTCACTACCATCACCAGTAGTAATTTTAAAACTACCATCTTTAATTAATAAATTAGTTTCAGCTTGAATACCATCAAAATTAGAATTTATCGAAAATCTTCCACTTTCAATTAAGACAAATCCTTTATCACTATCTTTATCATTTGTTGATTTTATTCCATCTCCTAGTGCTGCAATAGAAAAATTTCCATTTTTAATATATACAGAATCTCTTCCCTTAATTCCATCATCTTGCGAATCTATTTCATAAATACCATTAATAATTTTTAAATCATCTTTTCCAACAATAGCATCTGCTTTATTAGACTTTATTTTTAAAATTCCTTCTCCATCAAAAGTAATATCATCGCTACTATAAATAACTCCTGTTACTTCCTCTTCATAGTTAGAATAATTGGTACCATCTTCTAAATAATTAGAACTATCTTTGGAAGTTACAATAACAACATCTTCTGCTTCCTTTACATAAATAGCAGGTCCCTTTGAATTCTTAATTGTTACATTATCCAGTAACAGCCTAACATTTCCTTTTACATCTATCAGGATATTACCATCTTCTATAGTTCCAGTTAAATTGTAGGTTCCCTCTTCTTTTATTTCTAAGGACTCATTTAAAGTAATATCTTTTGTTGGATAATTACTCCAGTCTATCTCTTCATCACTATCATCTATTTTCATATTCATCTCAATTACATCATCAGAAACAACTTTTTCCTTTTTCTTTTTTAAAACATTCGTGTAAAAAAAGAAAGATATTATAACCATCACAATAAGCAGTATTCCTATACAAATTAATTTCTTTTTCATATCATTTCACCTATATATCATTACCATCTATTGGATGACTTAAACTAACTTTTAAGTTTCCATTTTTTACTCGTATTTCATCAATAAAATCATGCTCATTCTTTTCCTTATTAAAAACTATTCTGTAGTGTAAATCAAATAAGCTTCCCATATTTGTTGTTTTTACAGAGATTAATTCTGATGACTTCGTATATTTAGAAAAAATTTCTTGAAACATATCTGTATAATCCAAATTTTCTGGAACCACTATTTTTAATATTTTCTCTTGACTATTATCATCAAAAAGAGAAATTTTAGTAAATAAAAAGATAGAAACAGAAGTAATAATAGTGATAATAGTTGCAAAAAATACATGCCCCATTCCTAGAGCAAGACCAATCGTCATAGAAAAGAAAATACTTAAAATCTCTTTTGAAGTTCCTGGTAAACTACGAAATCTTATTAAACTAAATGCTCCTACAATGGCAACAGAAGTTCCTAGATTTCCATTCACCATAATCATAACAGCATTCACTAAAATGGGTAATATTGCTAAAGTTACTAAAAAACTTTTATTACTTTTAGATGTTTTCATGTGAGTCAAAGAAATAATCATTCCTAGCAAAATAGAAAAAAATGAACAAACTAAAATAGACCATAATTCTACTGTTCCTGTAGAATTAGAATAAATACTAGTTAACATAATACCCCTCCTCTTTCTTATAAATACTTCCTATTTTCGAAAAGGAAATAGGATAAATTTTAAATTCTGATAATGTTTTTACAAGCCAAAGTGGCATAGAATTTAAAGTTTTAATTTCCATAATAAGCATATTATCTTGAAAATATTTATTTCCTTTATCTCCTAATTCTAATCTTAAGTCTTCTCTTCTACTTCTTAAGTTAGAATCAATCGTTATTCTTAACTCTTCATTTTCTAAACCCATATAACTTTTTCGATCATAAGCTAAATAATAAAAAGGTTTTAACTTATAATATTGAAAAAGATAATCAATCTCTCTCATAATTTGACTATTAGAATATTTTCCAGTCTTCATATAACAATAAAAATCTTTGAGCTTTAACTCTACTCTTCTTTTCATTACTAAATCTTGATACTTTACTTTCATTTCTAAGAAAACATTGTCATTCTTTGTTGGAATTCCATAACTTCTTAATCTTACTTTTTCTTTATAAACTGGTTTATCAATAGAGTGAATAATCAAATCATCATGTGGAGAATCAAAATAAATATTGCAAATAGTAGATTCATAATATTTATCTTTTTTTAAATTTTTTCCTATCTTTTGAAATATTTTTTTCCAATCACATTGTGTAATTAGATATTTTTCCTCTACTCTTTTAAATATATTTTCATTCATATTTTCGTTCCTTTCATTATCTATTTTATTTTTATTTTCTGTTTTTTTTATGAACAAAATATGAAATTTATATGAAGTCATCATCTTCTAAGCTCATTCATTAGTTCCTTTTTTTAAAATTCATATTCTATCATAGGAGGTGAATTTATGAACGAAGAAATATATAGAAACGCTATAGAAAGAATTGAATGTGATAGTAAATATAGACCAACTGGCTGCTGTTGCGGAAGAGGAAGATTAGGACCTACTGGTCCAACTGGACCACAAGGTCCTGCTACAATCGAAGTGGGAACTACAACAACTTCTGCACCTGGTACAGCTGCCTCTGTAACTAACTCTGGAACTAATGTAAATGCAATTTTTGACTTTGTTATTCCTGCTGGAGCTACTGGTCCTCAAGGTTTAGTAGGACCTACTGGACCTACTGCTCGATTGTTTAAAACTTCAAAAAAACTTGCCGTAGCAAGTTAAATAAAAAATCCTATAATAATGACAATAACACTAGCAATACCTAATATCATTAAATTTCTAGATAAAGTAGTTTTAGCGCTTTCATATTCTCTTTTAATAAATTCCCTATTCACTAAATTATTCACTTTTTTTCCAATTAATATTTCACTAGTTCCAATAAAACTTTCAACATCATCTTTATAAACCGATTTTCCATTACTATAACCAGAATATTTCTTTTCAGGTACTATAGTAGAATAATATTTATCTATTTTTGAGGAAGAAAGAATACTTCCAATAAAGAACGCTAAAAGGAATGAACAAGCAGGAAATACAACAAAACCTTTTAGAAAAATAGTACCTATTACAGGAATTATTGTCAAAATTGCAGAAATAATAATTGCTGGTATTAATCCTGAAGAAAGAGAAATCGTATTTGTAATCTTATTTTTTTCCTTAATAACATCATCATATTTAGGAGGAGCATTTAAAATTGTACTCTTTATTAATTGATAAATCTCATCTAGTTTTGGATCTTCACTGCTCAAGTTTAAAGTAATATCTAGATTTTTTTCAGTAATATACATGACAATAGATTGAGAATAGCTTTGAGAAAACTTAATTGGTTCTACTCTTTTTACAGAGTAACTTAATGAAAAATAACAATTAATACTTTTAATTTCCTCTAAACGACTATAAAAAATACTGATAAAATTTTCATAATTATCAAATTTAATATTAGTATCATCATAAAAGTCAACCATAGCAGTAAACCTACTACCATCATCTCTAAAAGAATACTCTTTATAAAGATAATCTAAAACCATATTCTTCTGCTCTTCCATAGCAGAAATCCTTTTATACTTTTGTAAAGTCTCTCCCATCATTTGAAATATTTGATATAAAGCATCATTACTTATAATCTTATTTTCTGCTTTGATTGTATCATTATACATAAAACACTCCTAACTATTTTGTACAAAAAATACTATTTTGTACTTTAAACTTTTTTAGTACCTCATTAATGTTATTTTCTATTTCATCCATATTAGAATCACTAAAATTAGATTTTCGTGTAAATGTTATTTCATAAGGTTTAAATGTAATAGTAAAAAAATTATCATGTTGTTGTAAGCTTCCTTCCTTCCCTCTTCGATAACTCATAGAAAGATTTATCACCAATCTATCTATGTTATTTAAAAGACCATTTTGAACAGCATTAACAAAATCTTTATAATCGTCACAGGAAAATCCACCTGTATAACTTCCTTTTTCTTTAATAGAAACATCAAAACCAGTTTCAAGAGATTTTTTAAACATATACTCTTTATAATTGTAGTTTAATCTTTCATTTTTTGCTTCATCTTCTTGAATAAGAGACAATAGATGCTGAAACAACGTATCACAGTATTGAACTAAATAAGAAATAGAAGAAATTTCTGGTACAGAATTAGAATAATCATATTCATGATTGATTTGTGTAACCTTCTCACCATACATAACAATACACCTATCTTTCTCTATTATCCATTATAACATAATTGTAAAACTATTCCTACTAGTTTAAAAAAGAAAAAAGTGGAAAAACCACTTTTATTTTGTTCCAAAAATACGATCTCCAGCATCTCCTAATCCAGGAACAATATATTTATTTTCATTTAACTTTTTATCAATGTGTGCACAAAAAATTTGTACATCTGGATGTTTTTCTTCTACTCTTTTAATTCCCTCTGGAGCAGCAATAATACATAAAAATTTAATTTTTTTAGCACCTTTACTTTTTAGCAAATCGATTGCATCTAAAGCTGATCCTCCTGTTGCAAGCATAGGATCTAATAAAAGAATTTCTTTTTTATTGATACCTTTTGGAACTTTGAAAAAATAATTCACAGGTTCAAAAGTTTCCTCGTTACGATACATTCCAATATGTCCTATTTTCGCATTAGGCACTACACTAATAACTCCATCTAACATTCCCATTCCTGCTCTTAAAATAGGAATAAAGGCATATTTATCTTCATTTAATTTTCCTGTCTTTAATTTCTCTATTGGAGTTTCTATTTCAACATCCTCTAAAGTGGCATCTTTCATTGCCTCATAACATAAGAACATAGAGATTTCTTTAATCAATTCTCTAAATTCTTTTGTTCCTGTCTTTTTATTACGTAAAATAGACAATTTGTGCTCAATTAATGGATGCTTTAATTCAATTGCTTTCATCGTATTCCTCTTTTCTATTCAATTACTTACTATTTGTTTTCTTAGGTCTTCCTGCTTTTTTAGGTGCAGTTTTTACCTCTTTCTTCTTTGGTGTGGAAGGCTTTTTCTTTGTTTCCTTTTTTCCTTCTTTCTTTGTTGATTCTTTCTTAGCTTCTTTTCCAGATACCTTTTTCTTTTCTATCTTTTTAGTCTCAGACTTTGTACCTTTTTTATTTCCTTTTTCTAATTCTGCTGATGATAAAATTTCTAAAGAAGCTTCTTCTACTACTTCTTTTCTATTCGTTAAAGCAAGATTTAAAATAATTCCAATCACAGCTGCTAATGACATTCCTGAAATAGTAACAGATAAATCGCCACTATTAATTGCTATAACAGCTCCACCTAATCCTAATACTAACATAGCAGAAGCTACTATAACATTTTTAGGATTTTCAAAATCTGTTTGATTTTTAATTAAAACTTTTAAACCATTTATTCCTATAAAACCATATAGAAGAAGTGAAACACCACCTAATACTGGATTTGGAATAGTAGAAACAAAAGCTGTAAACTTACCTAAGAATCCAATAACAATAGCCATAATAGCAGCCAATCCAATTACCCATACAGAAGCTACTTTAGTCATACCTACTACAGAAGTATTCTCTCCATAAGTAGTATTAGCAGGACCTCCAATTAAACCAGCAGCTATAGTTGCTACACCATCTCCTAATAAAGTCTTATCTAATCCTGGATCTTTTATTAAATCTTTTCCAATTATATTACTTAAAGAAATATGATCTCCTATATGTTCACATAACGTTACTAAAGCAATTGGCGCAATTGTAATAAGTGATGCAAAACTTGGAGTATAACTTATAAAAGGAAATACAAAATGTGGTAAACTAAAGAATGTAGCTTCCTTTATAGGCGTAAAATCTACAATTCCTAAAATACATGCACATATATATCCTGATATAATTCCAACTAAAAATGGAATAATCTTTAAAAAACCTTTCGCCTTTGTCATAACAATTGCTGTTGCTAAAAATGATACAATAGCAACTACTAATGACTTCCACTCAAAGGTAGCACCTTCTGTTATCCCAATTTGAGAAATCGCTGATGGTGCTAAACTCAAACCAATAATCATAATCATTGGTCCAATTACAACTGGTGGTAATAATTTATCTAACCAATTTTTTCCAATAAAATGAATGATAAGCGCAACAATAACATAAATTAAACCTACTGCTATTACACCAGTCATTGCTCCTGCTATACCACCCTTTGCATAAGCAGCAGCTATGGGTACAATAAAAGCAAATGAGCTTCCCAAATATACTGGTGATTTTCCTTTCGTACATAAAATATAAATAAGTGTTCCTATGCCAGAAGCAACTAAAGCAACCGAAATAGGAATAACTTCAGTACCAGCAGCTGAATTTACTAATATTGGTACTAAAATAGTTGCACCAAACATAGCAAATACATGTTGAAGGGACAAAATAATCCATTTAGCAACTGGTGGCTTTTCATTAACATCTAAAGTCATCTTACTCTTCTCCATAAATCCTCCTCAATTCTAGAATGTGAAGAACTAACTGATTCTTATACATTAGCGCCATAAAAAGGTATAAGAAAAGAAGGGGTCAAAAAGAACCCTTCTAAAAAAACACTACACCATTTAAAAATAAATACGAAACAACAAATAACACAATCTTTTTCATTGCTACCCTACTTAAAAATACATTCGCTATTTCCATTCTTACTTTTAAATTCCTTTGCACATCTCCACACCCTTATATTGAATATAATATAATTACAAAGGAAATGCAAGTACTTTTAAATAATTTCTTTATTTTTCTAATATTTTTTTGTTTTATTAATAAAAAAGATTAAGAGATATCTCTTAATCTTTTACTTTCTCAAAAAGAAAGACATAATAGAATTTATCATTGGAAGTGAAGTTTCTTTTTCTTCTTCCTCTTCCTTATTTTCTCCTATTTCTTCAGTAGGAAGTATTTTTTCTTCTTCCTTAACATCTGACAATTCTTCATCATCTGGTACTTGAACTTCTTCTACTTTCTCTTCTGGTTGAATAGTTGAGTTTTCATCTAAAACTTCTTGAGTAGATTGATTTTCTTCCTTTTTAGCTTCTTCTTCAGTATTCATATCAGAAATAGCTTTTTCAACTAACTCTATAACACTCTCAGTTTTTTCTTTAGATCTCTGAGCTGAACCAACACCACCAGTTGGTAACAAATCATCGTATCCTTTTGAAACAGTGAATTCTGCTGAAGCATATCCATCATCCCAAATAAAGTCTACATCTGCTTCTGTTTTATTTTCACCAAAATATTCATTTAAATGAGCAAGAATATCATCAAAAATAGTTCTTTTTGCTTCTTCTTCTGTAGCAGCTTCTAATTCTATGAATATATTTAATGTATCTTGATTACTACTACTATTAGTAAATGAAATAGACGGATATGAATAATTTTCTCTTTTTTCTAATGCTAAAGTTCTAAATTCATAAGTATTATACTGATGTGTTGCATCTTTACTAACATCTGACTTTACTTTTAGTATCAAATAATGTCCCATTTCTTCATCTAATACAGCATAATAATCGATAAATGAACTTTTAATAGGATAATAACTTGGACTTCCAGAATTATTATTTTTATATAAACCATTAAAATATTCGAGTCTACTTGTAAATTGGCTTTCTAATTGAGCGCGAACATCAAATCCAGGCGTAATAATCTTCTCTTCTAAAGTTGTTAAAAATGCTTTAAAATCAACTTCCATTGCAGAAAAACTATCAAACACAATATTCGTACTTTGTGGATCTTTTAAAGACATTGCATATTCTAATAATCTTTCATCTAGAACAACCAAATCTTCAGAAGGATAAGTTCTTACACCCAATACAATCTTTTTCCCCAAAACAATATCTAAAATACCATCGCGAATTAAAGTTCCACTTTCATCATACTTTCCAGATCTTTTGTTAATATATTCTAATATTTCATTTATTTGTTGATCAGTATAATTTTTCTTTTGTTGATAAACTT
The DNA here is from genome assembly GCA_964600095.1 of uncultured Muribaculaceae bacterium. Lineage (GTDB taxonomy): Bacteria > Bacillota_I > Bacilli_A > RF39 > UBA660 > UBA5578. The sequence continues at coordinate 23,717 of CAZRIC010000001.1, read as the reverse complement.
TCAAATAATAAGAGAAAGCTTTACTAATTTCTGATTCATTGACTGTAGTAAAATACAAGGTGTTAGGGTTAACGGACTGAGCATTTTCAGTCTTTGCATATCCTATAAAATTATCTTCTATTTTATAAGTATATGTACCACTACGATATGTCATTGCTATTCCATTAATTCCTTGCCATTGTTCAGTTCCTCTCGTAATATAATTCTCAAAACCATCACGTAAAGCATAACTCTTTACTAGAGATGCATTTCCGTATTTTTCTGTATAAAGTTCAATCCATTCCTTATACATTGCAATTCTATCAGCATTAGAAGTACCATTTGGAACAACTAAAGGATTTTCCCATTTTTTAATATTTGCTATTTCACTATAATACTCGTCTGAAATTATAAAAGATGGTTCCGTATAAAGAAATTCTTGTTCATAGCTTCCTTCAATACCAAATTTTTCTTTGATACCAACTGATATAGTTGTTTCTTCTGCAGTACTATTTCCTTTTAATGTATCATAATTACATTTTAAATCTACTTTTACAGTACTATCAGTATCTCCACGATTATCAAAACTAATAGAGTTAACATTCTCAGTATTACCATTAATAGATTGAATTGTACATCCTGGTGTTACTATAAAAGAATAATTATCTTTATTAGTATCAGATACATCATAAGCAATATCATAATGACGTTTAAACTCAAATGAGAAAGTAAATACTGTACTATCATTTTCATCTACTGTAATACCGATTTGATCATCTTTTAAAGATGGAGTATTAACATATAATGGATATAATCCTACTTGGTATATTAATGCAGTTCCTTCTTTTCCTCCAGGTCCTGCTGTTATAAATTTAGAATTTGTTGGAAGGATAAACGAAAAACTTATCATACATAAAACAACTAATGTATATATAAAAGAAATTGCAACATTTGTTTTTAATCTTCTTTTCTTTTTCATTTTTATACTCCTTCCTAATTTCTAGTTTCTTTTTGTTCTGCTGCATAACCAACAGCAATTACTTCTTTTCCTGTCGCATCAAATGTTGCTGTCTTATCTTTATCTAATGTTCCACTATATTGAACAACTACTTCATAAGTAGAGTGTAAATCTTGATTTGGTTCAACAGAAACTTCAATTGATTTTTTTACATCATTAACAATTGTTTCTGGATTATTTGTTTCTATTTCTCCTTCTTTTATCTTTCGAATACTTACTATTTTAAAATCAGTTTTATAAGCATCCTCAATTCTTACTGTTAAGAATAAATCAGCAAGAACTTCAAATTCAGTATCTACGGTAAAATAATATTTTATTTTACTAGTAGGTCTATAAGTTCCAGTATTACAACTAGTTGCACATTCATTACCATCTTTATCGGTATAGGCAATAGAAGCTCTAAATGTTGTAATTCTAGTATCATCATGATACTCACCAAAACTTGTCAAATATTTTGAATAAGTTATTACAGTAGTAAAGAGTAACATCACTCCTACATACATAAATAACCATCTATATAGATTTGCTTTAAATCTCTTACTATGTAATAATCCTTTCATAATTCACCTACTCTTTTTATTCATCTACTTCTGAATGATTTTTTTCTTTTATCTTTTTTATTTTTCAAATATCTTTGAAATTCCTGATACTCTTTTTCTTCAGAGTCTATTATCGGCTCACCATTCTTATCTGTACTAACAAAAATACAAACAAGAATACCAATGATAAAAATCATAATCATAGTGAAGGGATTTTTTATCGCAGATAAAAATTTTCCTCCACCATGAATCTTAAATTTATATTTTCCTAAAACTTGATTTTGAGATATAGGATCGTCTTCTGTATTATTGATGTTATCCCCTTTTGTTGTCATATAATCTCCATCTATAGAAACAATTCTATGAGTAACGAATGTATCATCCATTAAAAAGGTAATAATATCTCCAACTTTATATTTTTTATCATTTACATCAATAACAATAATATCTCCAACTTTTATTGTTGGTTCCATGGAGCCTGAAACAACTTCAAGCATTCCATATCCACCAACTGTACTAATATCTTGTTTCAAAATTTTGATACATACAAAATTATAAATATTATATGTTAACAACAATACCATGAATACTGTAAATATTGTAAATATTGTTTTCTTAAAGATTTTCACTTACTAACCTCTTAACCTGTTGTCGTGCAAGAATCTTCTTCTGCATCATATATAATTCCTACTGCTAATGAATACTTATCATTAATAGTTCCAGCATTCTCAGCAGAATATTCACCAATTTTAGTATCTACCTTGTCAGACTCTTCATCAATTTCTACCCATTTCCAGAAAATTGTAATAGAAATCTCATCTCCAGGATTCATAGAAATACCTTCATCAAATGAAATATCAGCTCTATGCTCATTATCTAATATTTGTTTGTTTCCATCTTTATCAAGATAAGTTACTTCATTAATTATATCATAATTTTGATTTAAAATCCAGTAATTCTTATCTGCTTTTTTACCTACATAATCTTTTTCAATACGTTCATAATCTTTACCATTTACTGGTGTTTTATAACGAATTTCATTATAATGAACAATATATCCCATATTTAGGCATCCACCATCTACACATATTGTATTTTCTTTTAATGTTAATCCTTTTATTTTCAATTTTGCATCAGCAGTAAATTTCATTTCATAAGAGCCTTCTGCTCCAGGATAAATTACTTTTGGTTTTCCGTATTTTACTTCATATTCTTTATTTTCAAACAAATCAACTTGAGATAACCACAAAGAATTTGTCTCTGGTAATTCTTCTTCTGATGCTGCATCTTCATAAACTGCATAAACAGTTATATCACCACTTAATTTAGAACCTTCTATCATTTTCTTATCTGTTCTATTATAAGTATTTGTTCCATCAGTAAACTCTTTAAATTTATAATAATCACAATTTTCATCAATTTTATATGGTTCATCATAAGTAGATAAATCAATCTTTCCATCTACTGAGGAAATTTCTTGAACATCTGACTTCATAATCTTATTGAACTTACCATATTGTTTATCTTCTGGAATACTAGGATCGTTTGCTAAAATTGTAACTATATAATTTTTTACTACATCAATTTCTATTTCTAATTTTGTAGATATTTCTTTTCCATAAACAGTACCTTTAACATTAATAATAGATTTACCAGAACCGTCTGCAATTAATTTAATTGGTAAATCTTCTGAACCAATTTCTAAGGTAGAATCTTTACTGTATTCTAATGTAAGATTACCGTTATCATTTTCACTATCAACAGTTAATTCTACACAATAAACCTCATCATTAGAGCATATAGTTAATGTTTTTTTATCTGCTGAAGAAGTTATCTTCAAATTATCTTTCGTAGAATCAATTAAACTTGAACTTACAATAATTGCTCTTGTATTGTTTTTAGAAGAAGTATTCATAGTAAATGTTTTACCACTTGATAAAGTATATTCTCCTATTCCAAACTCAAGATCTATTGTAGCTTCTTTTCCATCACCATTAAAAATTTTTAATTCAGTTTTTACATCAACTAAATTTTTAGGATTTACTGGTGTAATTCTAACATAACCTTGATATACATCAATTTTTACATCTTCATTATTATCTTTTAAAGACGCTTTAATTTCTTTAATTTCCTCTTCACTTAATTCAACATTTTCATTAAATGTTCCATCTTCATTTTGATCTTTTACACTATAGAAAATATCAATATAATCCTTTTCTACTTCTACTTTTTCTTTTGCTTTTTCAAAAGTAATAGTACGAATAGGTCTGTATATATCTACATAATAAGTATTTGTAGTTTCTCCATCTTCTGCGGTTACAGTAATAGCAATCTTATTATTTCCTTCTTTTAAAGGAATATTATTTAAATCATCTAAATCTACTGTAGTTCCATCTTCATATGTTATTGTTGAAGAAATGCCAGTACAATTAGGATCTTCACAAACAGCATTAATAGAAATTTCTTTTTTACCATTTACTAAATTTTTTACAGTATATTTTTTATCATCATTTTCATTAATTTGATCTAATGTATAACCATCATCTAATACTTCAAAAGTATCTAAATTTAAATTAGCATTTTTAGAAGGTGCTTCTTTCTCAATAGAAATAAAGTAAATAAAACTTATACCTCTCTTAGTAGAAACAATAACCTTAATTGTATTTCTTCCTGATTTCAAATCAAAGCTTTTTAAAGTAGTATTAGAACCAATTGACTTATTGTCAACAAAATATTCTACTTTAGCATCAGCTTCATTTAAATTTAAAGATAAATCAACAGATTCTACATTTGAAGCTACTTTTTTAGTATAAAGCTTTGGCATATTTACTTTAATAATTTCATCATTAATACTAATTTCTGAAATAATGCTTTCTTCTTTTGAATCAGCTCTATTAATAGCTACTGTATAAACAGTTTTACTATTACCATCTTCAGATATAACTGTAATGATTACCTCTTTAGCACTATCTGATAAAGGAATATTTTTAAGAGAAGTTGTTGCTAAACCATCTACTGTAGCAATTACTTTTGCTTTGGAATTAGCAGTTTCATAATCTATTGCAATATTTTTTATCTCTTTATCAACTAAAACACTATATTCAGTAACATTAGAATCAAAATCTAATTTACCGTTTGAAATAGTTAATTTACTAAGAGTACTAACTCTACTTTTACGTTTTACATTAGTACTATCATTAGAATTTTTTTCTTCATTGATAACATTTAAAGTATAGATATTATCATAAGTCTTTCCATTATAAGAAACTGAAATAGTTACATTAACTTTTCCCTCTTTTAAAGCATTAACTTCTACTACCTGATTTCTTACTGACACTTTAGCAACAGATTCATCACTAGAAGTAGCTTTTACATCTCCATTAAGTCTAACTAAATTATAGGAAATTGTTTTTTTATTACCATATTTTAAATTAACAGTACCTTCCTTAACAGGTAAATCAATATAACGATCTACATCTGTTATATTTACTGTTGCTTTAGAAACATAGATTTTTCCATCCGTTTCTGCATTTAAAGTAACCACTGTACTACCAACACTTTTTGGATAAACAACTACATAACCATCAGCTACATAACAAGTTGCTACTTTAGCATCGGCAGTTTCACAAGTATACTCTAATGGAAGAATTTTATTACGAGAATAAGATAATTTTCCACTTGAAGAACTTAATGATATCTCTAAAACATCTTTATCAAATCTTAATTCTTGATTTTTTATAATTTCTTTTTCATTATTAGTTTCTCCACCAATATTGAACTTTCCCTCATTTCTAAACGCAGTTCCAATTCTACCAAAGAAGTTAGTTGTTAATCCACTAGTAATTAAAGAAAGAACTACAATTATAGCTAGAAAAACAAATATTTTCTTTTTACTTCCACTTGTCTGTTCTTCTAAATTAATTTCTTTCTCTTCGTTATCAATTTTAGAATTTTTCCTCATACCTCTTTCTTCCTTTCCTTGTTTAGAAAATTTAGTCTCCAAGTAAACCTATGATTACTCATAAGCTTACTTGGAAGTTAAATTAACTTCCTTCTTATAATTACATTGTTAATCCATTGTAATCAATTGTATATGTTGTTGATGTTCCATCATTATAGTTTACTGTTACTGTTGAAGTCTTTGTTACTGAATCTGGATTGAACTCCAAGAATAAAGTAATTGTTCCTTCTGCATCTACTAATCTTCCATCAGTATTTTCTACTGTCTTTTCAGCATCTGCTATTCTGTTATATAAACCTAATGATTTTACATTCTCTGGATTTTCTACTCTAATTGAGATTGGATAATAATATCCTGTTGCTTGTGCTGCTGCTGTTTCTCCCCAGAATTTCTTATCTACATCTGCTGATGATCTTGCTAATGTTCCTGATACTTTTCCTCCTGTTGATGTTGCTTCAAATTTTACACCTTCTGCTACTGTTGCATCATATCCATATGCTGCTTGTAATGCTACTTTTGCTTCATTTGTTACTACATTACTAATTGCTGGTCTTGCTGCATTTCCATTTGTTGCTGCTAATTCTGATTGTGTAATTGTTAATTTTACATCTAAACTTACAGTTCCATTTTGTCCTGCTAAGTATGTATCTATTTCATCATCACTTGTAAATCCTGTTGGTGCTGTTGTGTCATCTTTATCAAATGCCCACATCCACTCAATTTTATATTTTTCATTTAATTTTTCTTTTGCTTCATATACTTTAGCTGTTGCTGCTGTTATTGTGTTATTTAAATACTCTTGGAAATCAACTGCATTTCTCCATTCTCCATCTGCAGCTCCACCTGTTAATTTGAAGAAAATTGGATTATAACTATCTGTTTTGATTGTATTTACTACTGTTGCATTGAATGCTACTACATAGTTTGTCTCTGCTGTTCCTGTTACATTAAATTCGTATTCTCCTCTTGTTCCTGGAGCTACTACTTTTTGACCTTTTACCTTTGATACTACATCGTAATTTCCTTCTCCGTCTACGATTTCATATGAATCTTGGAATAAGTCAATTTTCATTTCTTTTACTTCTTCTGGAGTTTTTCCATTTAATTTAAATCCCCATGTTGCTACTCTTGCTTCATCTGCAAAGTCTAATGAAGAAGTATACTTAGCGTATGTTCCAGCTACTGAGTATCCTGTTACTACTACTGCCATTAACAATCCGCCTAAAATTCCCATTTTCTTTTTCATTCTCTCACTCTCTCCTTCTTTTTCTATTTTTTATGGGATATGGAGGTCCAACCTCCTTTTATTTGTAAACTCTATTCCTAGAGAGTCTACCTAAATTAATTTATAATTTGGAAATTTTAACCTCCAAGTAAACCTATGATTACTCATAAGCTTACTTGGAAGTTAAATTAACTTCCTTCTTATAATTACATTGTTAATCCATTGTAATCAATTGTATATGTTGTTGATGTTCCATCATTATAGTTTACTGTTACTGTTGAAGTCTTTGTTACTGAATCTGGATTGAACTCCAAGAATAAAGTAATTGTTCCTTCTGCATCTACTAATCTTCCATCAGTATTTTCTACTGTCTTTTCAGCATCTGCTATTCTGTTATATAAACCTAATGATTTTACATTCTCTGGATTTTCTACTCTAATTGAGATTGGATAATAATATCCTGTTGCTTGTGCTGCTGCTGTTTCTCCCCAGAATTTCTTATCTACATCTGCTGATGATCTTGCTAATGTTCCTGATACTTTTCCTCCTGTTGATGTTGCTTCAAATTTTACACCTTCTGCTACTGTTGCATCATATCCATATGCTGCTTGTAATGCTACTTTTGCTTCATTTGTTACTACATTACTAATTGCTGGTCTTGCTGCATTTCCATTTGTTGCTGCTAATTCTGATTGTGTAATTGTTAATTTTACATCTAAACTTACAGTTCCATTTTGTCCTGCTAAGTATGTATCTATTTCATCATCACTTGTAAATCCTGTTGGTGCTGTTGTGTCATCTTTATCAAATGCCCACATCCACTCAATTTTATATTTTTCATTTAATTTTTCTTTTGCTTCATATACTTTAGCTGTTGCTGCTGTTATTGTGTTATTTAAATACTCTTGGAAATCAACTGCATTTCTCCATTCTCCATCTGCAGCTCCACCTGTTAATTTGAAGAAAATTGGATTATAACTATCTGTTTTGATTGTATTTACTACTGTTGCATTGAATGCTACTACATAGTTTGTCTCTGCTGTTCCTGTTACATTAAATTCGTATTCTCCTCTTGTTCCTGGAGCTACTACTTTTTGACCTTTTACCTTTGATACTACATCGTAATTTCCTTCTCCGTCTACGATTTCATATGAATCTTGGAATAAGTCAATTTTCATTTCTTTTACTTCTTCTGGAGTTTTTCCATTTAATTTAAATCCCCATGTTGCTACTCTTGCTTCATCTGCAAAGTCTAATGAAGAAGTATACTTAGCGTATGTTCCAGCTACTGAGTATCCTGTTACTACTACTGCCATTAACAATCCGCCTAAAATTCCCATTTTCTTTTTCATTCTCTCACTCTCTCCTTCTTTTTCTATTTTTTATGGGATATGGAGGTCCAACCTCCTTTTATTTGTAAACTCTATTCCTAGAGAGTCTACCTAAATTAATTTATATCATCTTCTGAATTATCTAAATCAGAAGATTCTTCTCTAGAACGTCTTTCTCTTAGTTCTTTAGCTTGTTTCAATTTAGCTAATTTAACTTCTTGCTTTCTAAGTAAGTATTCTAGGTATTCATCATCGTCGTCATCTAAATTTTCTTCTATTTCTCTAGTAACACGTTTTCTAGGTTCTAATTCTTGTGTTCTTTCTAATCTTGAAATTCTACTTTCACGCGTACCTTCCTGAATTTCTACTGATTTAGTTGGTTTAATGTCTTCTACATCCTCTTCTTCATCAGTTTCTTTAATGACTTCGATTCTTTTCGTAGCTTGAGCTTTTTCTAACTCTTCTTTTTCTCTTTTTTCCTTAAGTTTTTCTTCTTTTTCTTTCATAAGTTTAAACTCTAAATATTCTTGTTTTTCGAGTTCACTTTGTTTCTTAGAAGAAATCATAAATCCTATTACAAATATCATAGTAATTCCAAGTGCTAATATAATAATGGTTGTCGGCTCAGCCAATTTATCCATCATTGATCCTAGTCCTGGAACACGTCCAACATAGATACCTTCTACACTTTCTAGCGCAACTAAGTTTCTATCTTGAGTAGAGTTATTATCTCCCTTTGTAATAAAACTTTTTTTACCATTTTTTTCTACTATATCTATGATACGGTGTGTGGTAACAGTTCCAGCAGCATCCCTAAAGGCGATAATATCATCAACTTTTAAATCTTCAGGATTAACTTTCTTTGTAATGATTAAATCACCTTTATGAATATCACTTTCCATTGATCCAGAGAGAACTATAAATGGTTTATACCCAAATATACTAGGTATTTCATCCTTATTAGTCTTTGATTGGACAATAATAAATAGATTTGCAAGCAATACAGGAACTAATAGAATACTTATAATGATAGTCGCCCAAGTACTCGGTGACTTATACCATTTTTTTTCTCCCTTTTTCATAAATTCACCACTTTCGCTATATTATTTTAATAATAATACTTATTGTTATCTAATGATAATACTTTTTCATCATCAGTGTCAACTGTCATTTCACCTGAATCTTCATGGCTTGTTTCTTCTGATTTAACTTCTCCTAATGTTGATTCTCCAATAGCATCGCTAAGAGTTGATTTAATTTCCTCAACAGCGCTATCAGCAACACCTGCAGGAACCTCAAATTCTGCAAAAGTTGATTCTTCTTTTCCAGTCATTTCTGGAGTGATTTCAACAGTAATTGTTACAGTATCAGATTCTTTTTCATCATCATTAATATCTGTACCTTTAGCACTATCAGAACCTTCAACAACTTTACTTTCAGTTTCTTCAGAACTACTAAATTCATTAGCTGCTTGTTCTACTTCATCTGTTTTATTCTCTACAATTTCTTCAACCCCTGATGGAATTACTTCTTCAGCAGTGGATTCTACTATAGCAGTATCTGAAGTTGTTTGTGTAGTATCAGTTGTTGGAGTATTTACTAAGTTTTTAGTTTCAGTATGTCTTTTTCCACATACACACTCTGTAACAGTTTCAAATTCATTATCACTTATTTCTTTACTGAAATCATGACTATGGGTTCTAGTTTCTCCACATGCACATTTTTCTTCTGTTTCAGATACTACTTCAAATTGATGAATGTGATTTGTAGCTGTTAAAGTTTCTGTTTTTGTTTTTCCACAAGAACATGAATAATATTCTGTAGTTCCAATTGTTTCCTCTAATGTCCAGTTATGTGTATGTGTATGTCTTTCTCCACATACACACTCTGTAACAGTTTCAAATTCATTATCACTTATTTCTTTACTGAAATCATGACTATGAGTTTTAGTTGCTCCACATACACCACATTTTTCTTCTGTTTTACTTCCTGGAACCAATGTAAAGTTATGGGTTTCTACTTCTCCATAAGTTACTACTACATCTCCACATGCACAAGTCTGAGTAGTTTCTAAAGCGTGTCCGCCATCTTTTTCTACTATTTTTGTTGTGGTTGTATATGAATGAGTATGATCTTTAGTCTCAGTATGTCTTTCCCCACATACACACTCTGTAACTTTTTCAAATTCATTTTCACTAACCAATTTATCAAAATTATGTTCATGAGTTCTAGTTGCACCACACGTACATTTTTCTTCTGTTTTACTTCCTGGAACCAATGTAAAGTTATGGGCTTCTACTTCTCCATAAGTTACTATTACATCTCCACATGCACAAGTCTGAGTAGTTTCTAAAGCGTGTCCGCCATCTTTTTCTACTATTTTTGTTGTGGTTGTATATGAATGAGTATGATCTTTAGTCTCAGTATGTCTTTCCCCACATGCACATTCTGTAACTTTTTCAAATTCATTTTCACTAACCAATTTATCAAAGTTATGTTCATGAGTTCTGGTTGCACCACACGTACATTTTTCTTCTGTTTTACTTCCAGGAACTAACGTAAAGTTATGGGCTTCTACTTCTCCATAAGTTATTATAGTATCTCCGCATGAGCATGTTTTAATAGTTGCTAATGCGTGTCCACCATCTTTTTCCATTAATTTGGTTGTAGTTGTGTACGAATGAGTATGTCCTGGTTTAACAACTCTTATTACTGCTCCACAATCTAAACATGAATAGGTAGTTTCTCCTGTTTTTGGATCTACCACTCCTGGGCCTTCACGGTGAGCTGTTGCTCCACCTCTTGCTAATTCTTTTGTTGCCCCATCTGCTGGACATGTTCCAATTGTTACTAAAGTATGAGTACCATCGCCATTATCTACATACTTTGTACTCTTTTGACTGTAATCATGAACATGTACATCTGGTTTTTTAACAATTCTTGTTACTGCACCACAGTCTAAACATCTATAAACGGTATCGCCAGTTTTTGGATCTACTACACCCGGACCTTCACGGTGAACCATTGGGTTACTTCTAGAAAGGATCTTAGTGGCTCCATCTTTTGGGCATGTTCCAATTGTTACTAAAGTATGAGTACCATTTCCATTATCTTCATATCTAGTCCCACTTACTTCATAGTGATGAGTATGAGTATCTTCATCGCCATGGCCATGATCTTTTTCGACTGTTCTTTTTGCTCCACAATCTAAACATGTATAAATAGTATCTCCAGTTTTTGGATCTACTACACCTGGACCTTCACGGTGAGCTGATACCTTTCCTCTTGATAATTCAATTGTTGCCCCATCTGCTGGACATGTTCCAATTGTTACTAAAGTATGAGTACCATCACCATTATCTACATATTTTGTGCTTTTTTGACTATAATCATGAACATGTACTTCTGGTTTTTTAACAATTCTTGTTACCGCACCACAATCTAAACATGTATAAACAGTATCTCCCGTTTTTGGATCTACTACTCCACCATTTTCACGGTGAGCCATTGGATTACTTCTAGATAATTCTTTTGTTACTCCATCTTCCTTGCAAGTACCAATAATCACCAAAGTATGAGTACCATCACCATTATCTACATATTTTCTTTCGCTCTCAACATAATCATGAGTATGAGTTTCAGCTGTTTCTTTTTCTACTACTCTTGTAGAACCACAATCTAAGCATGTATAAGTTGTATCTCCTGTTACAGGATCTACAACACCTTCACCATAATTATGTGCTACTGGAC
>CAZRIC010000001.1:0-11904 GCA_964600095.1 uncultured Muribaculaceae bacterium | reverse complement strand
TAATTTTAAAACTTTACTTGCCCCATCTTTTGGACATGTTCCAACTAATGTTCTTGTATGAGTACCATCGTTATTATCTTTATACTCAACTGTAATTTGTGTATAAGTATGAACATGGTGTGGTTTAGTTTCTTGATCAGTTTCGCCTGGTTTTGTTGTATTTTCTTCTCCCGTACTTGGTTTAGTAGTCTCACCTGGCTTAACAGTCTCTCCTGGTCCCACATTTTCGCCTGGTTTTGTAGTTTCTCCTGGCTTTGTTGTTTCACTAGAATCTGGTGTATGACTATGGTCATGATCATGTTCATTATAATTAGGATCAAATTCTGTAATAGATGTATCAGGAGTTTCTGGTACATCATGATCATGATTTCCTATGTTTGGTATTAAACTAACCGCTATTACTACAGCTGCTCCTATTGCAGCAATTCTTGTTCTAGTTAATTTAAACAAGCCTTTCTTTTTTTCTTTTTTTTCGTTTTTTTCGTTTTCCATTTAAATCATTCCCCCTTCTTCGAATTTCAATGGAAAGCATAATATGCTCCTCGCATGTACATATAGAATTGTAACAAATTTTATACTCCTTGTCAACTTCATATTTTTTTACCTAATGTATTGGAAATAAATGGAAAAATTCAATTTTATTCTAAAAAAACAGAGAAAAATTCTAAAAAAAATTTACACTTTTTTGTAAACATTATTTTTCTATTTGAATACGAATTAGTAAAGTGATTTTTTAGGAGGAAAACATGAAAAAAAGAAAAAATGTAAATTTTATTTATCATGAAAATTTTAGAAACGAAAAAAATTTATCCCCAAAAGAGCTCATAATCGAATTTAATAAAAAATATTATCTTTTAGTAAAGGAAAATTATGATGAGAACCGTTCTATATCTTAGATTATCTGATGAAGATCGCAACAAACTTTCTAAAAAAGAATTATCCGAAAGTATTAAAAACCAAGAAAAAATATTAAGACATTATGCCAAAGAGCAAAATTGGGATATTATTGGTGTATATCAAGATGAAGATTATTCTGGTGCAGATAGAGATAGACCAAATTTCAACAAAATGATTCAGGAATGCAAAAATGGTAAAGTAGATATCGTCCTAGTAAAATCACAGGCTAGATTTGCAAGGGATATAGAATTAATCGACAAGTATGTGCACAATTTATTCTATGAATGGAACGTCAGATTCATGACATACTTAGAAAAAATAGATAATACTAGAAAAGAAACAAAAAAAACAAGTCAAATAACTAGTATGGTTGATGAATGGTATATAGAAGATACTTCTATTAATATTCGGGAAACACTAAAAGTTAAAAGAGAAAATGGTGAATTTACTGGTTCTTTTGTTCCTTACGGTTATAAAAGAGATCCTTTTAAAAAGAACCATTTAATAATTGATGCTACTGCTGCTATTATCATAAAAAGAATTTATTTTGAATATTCTAATGGACTGGGATTACAAACCATTGCTAATAAGCTAAATCAAGAAAAAATATTAAGTCCTTTAGAATATAAAAGACTAAATGGTTCCAAATTACAAATTCCTATTACAAAAAGGTTAGAAAATTTTTCCTCTATCAAACAAACTGGCTATTATAAAATAGATATTAGATTTCCAGCTACTAAAATATCTAATATTTTTACCTATCACTATTTAACTCCATCTAATCCTAATATGAAAATAATACTAACTAAAAGTAATACTTTTCAAATAAAATTTTATTATACAAGGAATAAAATACAAGAGAAAAGTTTTCATAAAGAAGACTGGGTATTCTTAAAAGTCGGTGATAATATTCCTAATGATTGTACGTGTATTGCTAGTTACATTAATGCAAAAGAAAGTATCGAACCAATTTCTTATCAATTTGAAATATTTTTAAAAGAAAATAAAAATAATGTGGAACATTTTTTTATTTCACATCATTATAATAATCAATCTAAAGTAAATTTAGATTGTCAAATAAATATTAGAAAAAAATATAAATGGACTTCCCAAACTATTAAAAAAATTTTATCTAATGAAATTTATATAGGAAATTTAATACAGTTTAAAAGCACTCACGTTAGTTATAAAAATCATACAATTATAAAGAATAATCCCTCTGAATGGATACGAGTTAATAATACCCACTCTCCTATTATTGATTCGACCACTTGGCACAGTATCCAAAACCATTTAAAAGAAAAAAAGAGAAGTAATAAAATAGGAAACTATCATCCCTTATCTAATAAAGTGTTTTGTTCTTGCTGCAATAGATCATTTATTAAATGTGGAAAAGAAGGAAAATATTTATGTTGTAAAAATAAAAAAGAGAAATGGATTAACTGCATAAATAAAAAATATATTAATGAAAAAGATTTACATGAATTTCTGTTAAAAAGAATCAATGATTTTATAGCAGAATATTATGATAAAAAAATATTAGATTCTTTAGATAAAGATTCTAACACTAATCAAGATCCTAAAAATATTTTAGAGATAGAGTTATTACAAAAAGAAATAGAAGAAAAAAAGAACTATTTCAGAAATCTATATGAAAACTATATAAATAAATTATTAAATGTAGAAGAATTTATTTCCTTAAAAGAAAAATATCCAGACGAAATAGAAAATCTACAAAATCAAATAAAAATATTAGAAAAAGAAAATTTAAATAAAAAGAAAATTAGCCATCAAATTTCTAAAATAAGATTTAATAATTTAAATCCCCGATTCATAAATTTATTTATCTATAAAATATATATTGGTATATACGATGAGAAAACAAACACTAGAGAAATTAAAATCATTTGGAACTTATAAAAAATATTAGAAGAACAAAACAATCGACCTACTGGCCCTACTGGTCCTCAAGGATTAATTGGTCCTACTGGTTCTACTGGGCCTCAAGGATTAATTGGTCCTACTGGGCCTACTGGACCTCAAGGATTAATCGGTCCTACTGGCCCTACTGGTCCTCAAGGGTTAATTGGTCCTACTGGCCCTACTGGTCCTCAAGGATTAATTGGTCCTACTGGGCCTACTGGACCAGTAACCCCAATCACAAATGCAGCCTTAATGTTACATGATGAAGGAACCAATGCCGTAAATGTTGGAGCGCCAGTTTTATTTAGTACTACAAACCTATCAAGTGGAATAACTTATAATCCAGCTAATGGAGTATTTACAATTACACAACCTGGACAATATATGATTCATTGGTGGCTAAATGTTAGAAATCCTTCAACTTCTGAAACTGCTGCTCCTTCCCCTATTATAGTAACCTTAAATCAAATCACTCCATCTGCCCAACTTATTTCATCATCTGCTACACATAACTCATTAAGTGATAGAGCAACGGGACAATTGAATGGAAATGCCGTATTTACAGCAACAGCTAACAGTACATTTAGATTAATTAATGCTTCTACTATTTCTATGCAACTAGTAAAAAATGGACAATATTCTGGTTCTCTTTCTATCATTAGAAACGCTGGATAAATAATTAGGAGTAATATGAAAAAATATAAAATATGTGTATATGCTATTAGTAAAAATGAGGAAAAGTTTGTAGACAGATGGTTTGAATCTATGAAAGAAGCAGATGACATTTATGTACTAGATACTGGTTCAACTGATAAAACTGTTTCTTTATTAGAGAAGAAAGGTGTTCATGTTACAACCAAAATTATTAAACCTTGGAGATTTGATAAAGCTAGAAATGAATCACTTTCTATAGTACCTAATGATGTAGATATTTGTGTCTGTACTGATTTAGATGAAGTATTTGTAAAAGGTTGGAGACAAATATTAGAAAAAGAAATAGATTCTGAAGTAACAAGATATGGCTATACCTATAATTGGAATTTAGATTCCAATAATAATCCTATTATTAGCTTTTATATTAATAAAATCCATACCAGAAAAAACTATTATTGGACACATCCTGTTCATGAAGTTTTAACCTATTCAGGAACAGAAACTGAAAAGATAAAAGTAATTGACTCTATTATTTTAAATCATTATCCTGATAATGAAAAATCTAGAAGTAGTTATTTACCATTATTAGAGTTATCCGTTAAAGAAGATCCTTTAGATGATAGAAATATGCATTATTTAGGTAGAGAATATATGTATTATGGCTACTATGACAAAGCAATTAAAACTTTAAAAAAACATCTACAATTAGAAAAATCTATTTGGAAAGATGAAAGATGTGCTTCCATGAGATTTATTGCTAGATGTTATAGAGAAAAAAAGGATTTTAAAAACGCTAAAAAATGGGCTAGTAAAGCAATCGGAGAAGCACCTTATCTTAGAGATCCTTATATGGAAAAAGCATTAATTTCTTATCAAGAAGAAAATTGGGATGACGTCATTTTAAATTCCTTAAATGCTTTATCGAAAAATGAAAAACAGAAAACATACATCAATGAAACTTTTTGTAATGATTTATTCATCTATGATTTGTTATCTATTGCTTTTTATAATCAAGAATTATATAATTTTTCCTATCTAGCTATAGAAGAGGCACTAAAGCTATCTTCAGACAATCCTCGTTTAATAAAAAATTACGGCATTATACAAGAAAAAAGAAAGTAAATTTACTTTCTTTTTTAGCTATTTACAGCAGCATCTAATTTACCAAAATTAGTAGCGTCTAATCCTAATCCATTAGAATTAGATTTTGCTGTACCAAGAATTGTATCTACTACTTTTACAGTTTCAATAATACTTGATGATTGTAAAACCATAACAGCATGTGTATAAATAGAATTTGCTTTTGTATAAGCAATACCAATACTTTCATCACCTTGTTCTACTCTTCCAAGAATATATCTTTTTCCATTAATAGTTTGTTCTTCTACCACTGAATTTGTAAATTGTTGTTCAATAAGACTTTGTTTTACATCTGCAGCTGTTACTACATCAAAATTTTTAGCAACAGTAGTAATCCCTGCAACCCAAGTTTGATTATCTGTTATTACTAACCATCCATCTTGTACCTCTGCCTGATATTGTACTGGGATTTGATAAGAAAAACCATTATGATTAATAGTATAAGTACTACTAGATGGTTGAACATTATTTCCGCCTGAATTATTATTTGTGAAGTTAGTACTTGAATTATTACTGTTAGAACCAGTATTTTGAGAAGTATTAGGTGTGGAATTATTATTTGTATCCTTTTTCTTATCATCACCTTTTTTATTAAATACTGTAAAGTATAATACAAGTGCTACTACAGCAATAGCAATTACTGCTACTACAGCAATAAGAACTGTCTTATTCTTTCCACCATTAGTTGGTGCCATTGGTTGTACACCAGGCATACCAGCCATTGGTTGTTGCATTGGTGTAGTTGGTACTGTATTTGGTACTACTGTTGGTGCTACAGGTGTAACTGGAATTTCTGGAGTAGCTGGAGCTACAGGAACCTCTTGTGGTGCCGCTGGTGCTGGAGAAACTGGAGTCTCAGCTGGAATAGATTCAGCTGAACTTACTGGTGTAACTCCTGGAGTACCTGGTACCAAAACATCTACTGTCGTTCCACAATTTTTGCAATATACTGCATTTGGTTCTAGTGGAGAACCACATTTTTTACAATTCATAAAAATCCTCTTCTTTCTATTCTTCTTTTGTGCTAAACTGCGTTACATCTTTTAAAAGACTGTCATTAATTTTAACACTATTTCCTAAAACCTTAATTTTTAATAAACTATTATCAGTAGCTGCATAAAGTAATATCATATCTACATAAACCTTATTGGAATCTGTATATCCACCTTTATAACAATAAAATTCATTACCGTAAAATACCATTTTTTTATAAAAATGAATATCTTCATATTTACCATATTTGTATTTATAAGTCATCGAATTTTTTTCTATATTTACTTGTTGACTTATCGCTTCACTAAGATTTTTAGAATAAGTACGATTAAAACTATAATCTACTCTATATAAATGATAATCTAATTTACTCAAATAGTCAATACCAAAGGACCGACTCTGATAAATATTACTCTGCATTTGTTTAGAAGTAATTTCTTCCCATTTAGCTGGAATTTTGATAGAAACAATATCTTTTTTATCATAGTGGTAATCTTTAAAGTTTTTCAGCTCAAATACTTTAAAATCCCCCTCTTTTTTAGTATCCGTATAACCAGCATAATTTTTAGTAGAAAGAATTTCTACAAAATCTGCCCATTTTTTTGGTACATTCGTATTTTTCGAAGATATCTCAACTACAAAGGTATGGTTTCTATTTAATTCATAAATTAGTAAAATCATTTCATATTGATTTTTTTCATATTGATAAGTTCTTTTATAAATATATCGATTATACTTTTCTGTTGGAGCTTCTTCTAAGATTTCTTGATAATTAGAAACATTTTCTTTTTGATAATATGGGTATAGAGTAATAGTATTAATATCTTCTAAATAATCATAAATATCCTTTGGTGAAACACTTATAGAAACATTTATTTCTTGATTTTCTTCTAATCCTACATATCGATAATTTGCCATAGTAGAATCTAATGTAGTAACTCTTAAATTACCTGGTAATCTATATTTAACAATATAATTATAATTAGCAATAGAATCTTCTACTTTATCATCTATTTTTTCTAATATAGAATTTTCTTTCCATAAAATAGTACCTGTATTAATATTTAATTTAGAAGAAATAGAAAAAATTGTCTCACATAAAGTAAAATTATCTAAAATAGATTCCACACTGTCTAATAAAATATCAAAGCAGTGATTGTCTGATTCATAAGTAAGAATAAAAAGTTTTTCGCCATCTTTTCCTATTACTACTAGTACTTGTTTCTCCTCATTTTCATAAAGCATTTGATAACCATCATAATAGTTTTTAGTAATCTTTAACTTTTGTTCCGTCAATAAATGATAATTGGAATTTTGCTTTTGAATATCGTAAAGAATTTGAGAAGACATCTCCTCTAAATTTTTATAGCGATTTTCATCTTTTAGCAATAAAAAATCTATAGAAATATTACTATTACTAGAATGATTTAAAATAACTTTATTTTCTTTTTCTTCTAATTTCCAACTAGAATCATATGAAAAAGTATAATACTCACCTTTATATTCTTTCATTTTAATTTCTTTTTTAAAAAAGAGACTAGCACCAATTATTAAGGTAACTATTAAAGTTAAAATTGATACTAATAATAACCACTTATATTTTTTTATTAATCTTTTCATAAATTCACCATCACAACAATTAAATAATGAAACTGATCCATTATAATTACTTTGTAACTTTTATTTTGATAAACATATCTATTTTTGCTTCTAGAAATCTCTTGATAGCCATCCTCTTTTAATTGTTTTCTAAAAGCATTAGAAAATTGAATATTACTTAAATAATCAGAAGCCTCATTTTGATATCTTAAACTTACAATTCCATCATGATAACTAGACTTTACCAATTTTAAAGCAATGGTATTTTCAATGTCCCCTATTTTAGAATATTTTTTCCACATTTTTTCAGGAATGGTATTTTGAATATTCTCTTCTCTAAAATTTCTATAGTAATAGTTTTCTTTTAAGTCATCAAATGATTTTACATTCATCTTTTGAAATTCTACATCTTTTAATTTATCTAATACTTCTTTTAATGATTCATTAGGAACAGCTAAAGACATACTAGTATTATTAGATTTACTAATACTCATAGCAACAACATTTCCTGCACTATCTAAAATAGGGCTTCCTCCATCGGATTCTAATAAAGGTAATAGATTTTGATAATACTTCGGTCTTCCTACATTAATTCCTGATTGTAAAACGTAACCAATCCCACTCTTACTACTAATCATGAATATAGCATCTTCTGGTTTTAAAGAATTATTACTTAAAGTAACTGGTGTCCCTGCTTCTTCTTTTAATTTTAAAATCGCCAAATCAGAATCTGGATTAACGGTAACAACTCCATCTAGATTATAAAAGTTTCCTTGATAATCTTTAATAACTAAATATTGTGCTTCTTTTAAAGATTTTTCTAAATAACTCCAAGTTGTTACTAAAATTCCTTTTTTCAGAAAAAATCCATGAGCAGAAGCAACAGAATTGTTATTATAATAAGAGTTTAACATCACAACACTATTTGCATTTTTAGTTAAAATTGCTTGTCTTTGATTACTAGAAATAGAATCTAAATTTTTATAATTATAAATATTTTTCATTTCATCATCTGGTTTATAAGAATCTGAAACAGTAAGAGCTTTAGACATTTCTTTATTTTCAACAGCATTAAAATATTCACTTAAAGTAGAGGAAGTTTCTCCTGATAAATAATATAACTTATATTCCCCATTGTACTTTTTAAAAGAGTAGTACATAACTAAATTCGTACTTATTTTCTGATACTCTAATAAATCTTTAGGATTTTGCGTTTTCATAGTAACAGATGGCAAATAAACAGCACTCATAACCATCTCATCATTTGCAATCACTCTAATTGCACTAATATTGGTATAATAAATATCTAACTCATCCAAATAACGAAACATAGTAGGTACTACAAATCCACTCATCAGATCATCATTATATTCTTGACTATTCTTATCATATTCTCCATTAATTTTAGGAATATCTGGTGCATATCGAAATGTTAAAAATTTTTTGTATCTTTGATTATACTGTAAGGCCGTCTCTTCAGAACTTCCTTCTTTTTTCAATAATAAATAAGTCAGATTTCGACTAAGTGTCGATATCTCATCTAATAGTTCTTGATGCTCACTTTCAAATTTATAAGTAAGAGAATAAGCAGAATCAAATGCATTTTTGATATCTTCTTCTACTAAAGTATCTGTAAAAGAAAATTTAGTAGTATCCATTTGAAAAGTAGATATAGCATAAATTGTACCAATCCCTAAAAAGAATAAACACAAAAATAAAATATACTTTCTCATTGTAATTTCTCCTTTAGTACCATAACAATATATTTACTTGCCACATTCGCATTTTCACCATTTAAATATACATCATGAAAAGCTTCTGCAATCGTTTCATCATAAATAAAGTTTCCACTATTATCTTTTGCCAAAGCATAATTAGAAATAGCGCCTCTCCAATCGTCGAAAGAAATAGTATCTTTAGTATCTTTTTGGTATCTCTGATAAGCTTCTTCAAGCATAGAAAGAGAAAATTTTCCTTCTTTAGAAGCAATTCCTATTTCTGATAAAACAGAGTAATGCTCTTTATCAATTAATAAAATAGAAGATACTTGATATTCATTTAAAAGCGCTAAAAAAGATAAATAATGTCCCATCTCATGAGCAACTGGGGAATAAATAGTAGAATTTTTAGGAAAGTGTCCAGAAGAAGAAGCATCCATTGTAACAGATTTTAACTTTTCTGGATTCAAAAAATAGGAAGAACTTAAAAACATTTGTGTTTTGACAATTAATTGATAATTAGAGGTATTAATATCTGCAAATGAAAAAATAGGAAGGAAAGAAGCAATGACTCCACTTCTTAAAATACTTTCATTCTTTAATGAGATATTCGTTAAATATCCTCTTGCCTTTGGATATTCCCGATAAATCTTTTCAAATACCTTTTCTAACTCTTTTGCAAATGCTGGATCCATCTCACAGAGATTAACTGCTGTAACTCCATATTTTTGAATAAAGGTCTCTTCAATTTTTAAAATTTCTTCTGGACAACCTTCTTTTTGAGAGATAGAATCCTCTTCAATTAATTTATTTGCAAGTTCTTTACTATTTAAATCATTGCAAATATAAGTATTATCAGAAACAACAGAAGTAGTAGTAGAACTCTTAGCAGCTGCTATAGTACCTTCTTTTCTTTCACAAGTATCTCCTGTTAAAGATTCTTCTAATTCTAATTCACTCGGAACTTTATCACGAAAGTAATAAGAATTAGAAGAATGAAAAATATGGATAAAAAGCATTCCAATAATAGCTGCACACATTCCCATTAAAAATCCGCCTAAAAGCATTTTCAAAAGATATTTATGATTTAATGGTTCTCCACAATTTAAACAATATTTATTATTTTTTTGAATTTTCGTATTACACTTTGGACATCTCATAATTCTTCCCCTATTCTTTTTTTATTTTATCATAAATTAGAAAAGAAAAAAATAGGATTTCTCCTATTTTATTGGTACTAATTGAGAATAAGTAACCTCATTTGATAAGTCACAAATCTTAAATGCAAAATAATATTTCTCATTTTTATTTAAAGGTGTTTTCTCAATTTTATAATTTTTTACTAAAGCATTAGTAGTATATACTTTTCCTTCTTTCCAATCATCCACTAATAAGCCCTTACCATTTGTAATTTGATAATCATGATTAACAAAGGAAATAGTTTGGTATTTTTCTAAAGTTAAAAATATCATAGAAGGATAATTCATTCCTTCACTTGAAACTTCAGATTTTTGTATAGCTGATACTATCTTACCAACATTATTGGTAAATTTAACAACGACATCTGCTGCTACTTTAGTTCCATCTGCTTCAAGTACTACATCAGTAGTTATATTTCCATTCTTTTGCTCATAGGCAACAATTGGACTTTTAGTATTCGTTGTTGGATTTAAAACAGTTACAATTTTTCCATCGAAATTAGCCTTTAATTTTCCATTACCATCTAAAGTTGTATTATCAGAAAAATAAATTGGAATAAATTTTCCATCTGCTGTTTGCTTAAAAATCATATAAGATGCACTCGCAAAATTTTTCTTTTGCGCATCACTAAATTGCATTGAATAGTCATTTCCAACAGAATTTACTTGATTTCCTGTTACATCCATAAAATAACTAGAATTTGTTCTTCTATATAAATCAAAATTTTGAATAAATGTTAAATAACCGTTAGAAGAAGCATTGCTTAAATCTGATAATAATTTTAAATGTACATCTACATAATTTTTTTCAGAACGATATGGAAAATAAGTGGAAATTCCCTTAGAATTTACATCGTTAGAATAATTATAAACAACAGCATTATTAATAGATTCTAGTAAATTGTTAGCTTCTGATGGAGCCAAATTTTGTACAGCAGAAACAAAAGTATATAAATCTACCATATCATATGCAGGCTCGTCAATTCCATATTGAAATAAATTTGAACGTGCTAAAGATAATGTACTATAAGCCTGATTAACATTGATAGAATTTGCAAAATTATTTAAACTACTTTCAAGTTGTGATACTTTTGATAAATCAATAATAGAGTAAGTAGTTGGTGTATTTTTATAATAAGCTGCTTCTACAATTGGAGTATCATTTACTAAATTATCAATAAACTTTTTACCAAACTCATAACCAGTATCAGATACTTCTATATTTTCTAAAAATTTAAATTTATCAATCATTGGACTTGCATAGGAGATTTCCTCTGATCCAATCATATAATTGGCATAATCATCAACAACACCTGCCAATTGAATATTTCCAAGTAAACAATTAATAAACAATATAGAATCTAACTTTTCATCTTTATCGAAAGGACTTTGTTTTAAAGCACTTTCTAATTCATTCAATGTCAAAATATCATTATTAAGTGAATCACTTTCTAATCCTAAAGCACCCATACCATGATCCCAAAATATTAATTCATATTTTTTAGATGGATACTCATCATAAACGGTTGTTAAAAAGTTTGAAAGAGTCTTAATATCTCCCATATTTTTTGCAGATTCTGATTTTACTTTTTCAAAGCCATTTTCTTTTAACTGAAAAATAGCTGTTTCTTCAGCATCAATATACTCATTAAACCATTTTTTACTTCCACCAGTAATCATAATAATATTATTGTTTTTTAAATCAATATTAGCTGGATTAATATGACCTAATTCAGAAGAAGCAAGGCCATTTGCATCCTCCAAATCAGAACCTACCATAT